>JACZXC010000283.1 GCA_022571825.1 Myxococcales bacterium
TTCGCCACCGGCTGCTTTCTCCGGAGGTGAGCTGCGCCCTGTGATCGCCCGACCGCAACGAAGCTCCCTCCAAACACCCAGCCCGGGCGAAGCAAGTCCCTTGAACCCCGACGGACCGACGTCAACTATTCCTGCCGGTCGCCACAAGACCGCCTGTGCAGAGGTTCCCTAGCTCTCCTCTCGCGAAGAGCGGAAAGACCAGGCTCCTGCGGACCCCTGCGCCGGCGAGGCGCTCGAGATAGGAGGGAACCCCCTCCTCGAGGTCGAGGGTGAAATGATCCGGCCGGGTGTCGATCTGGAGCGCCTCGTCGGACTCGAAGGACCCCGTCTCGACGACCGGGCGTTCGATCTCTCCATCGCGCGCCAGGAACGTCTGGAGAACGGGCGGGCTCCCATTCTTCACGAGTGCCACCAGGACGGCGTCGCAGCGACAGATCTCGCCGATGCGTGAGAGCACCGCGGTCGCGATGCCGTCTGCGTCGCCGGCCAAGTGGATGGTTCGATCGATCTCGATCACCGTGGCCAGCGATCGGAGCTTCCGGCTCCATCGCTGAATCTGGCCGATGTAGAGCAGGGCCACGAGGCATAGGGAGAGAGCGATGAGCGAGGTGATCGAGACCTCGACGCTTCCGGTGAGCGCGAAGCGACCTTCCCTCGCGGCCAGGATCGCGAGCGCCCCGACGGGAACCAGTGCTGCGAGCACGAACTGCAGGAGCCGCTGCTTCTCGACCCTGGCGCTCAGAAGATCGGGCTTCATCGCCGAGACACCCGCCCGCAGCAATCGAATCGGTCCGCGGGGACGGTCGTCAGCGGGCCGGCCGGACCCAGTCTCGCGGACGTGCATCGGTGCAGTCTTCTCCACGCGTACTTTTCGGTCAGCAATCGCTGGAGCGTGAGCGGTTCGGGGCGGGATACCGCCCCCGGGTTCCCACCCGACGTGAACGCTGCCATGGGACTGGAACGGATCGGGCCTTCTAGGGCGGCAGCCGCGCGAGAGCGAAGTCGGCGCGTCCGGACCCGGAGATTGGAATCCGGAGTCTCGACACCGTCACGCCTGATGAGGTTCGGGGCCGCCGAGATCGCCGCAGACAACGCTGACGGCTGCTGCGGACGCACACCAGCTCCGACGCACTCCGACCCGAATTCGGAGCAGGGTCGGCGAGGGCCCGAGTAGGGGAATCCGTTGGTACTGGGGGTACTTCCGACCAAGCGCGGCGAGGGCGGCCGCCACCTCCGGGTCTGCGCCCGGGTCTGCCGGGGTTCGGACCTCCGCCTCACCGTCCACGCGCAGCCACCAGAGGCGAGTCCAGTCCGCCTCGTAGTGCTCGAAGAGCAGCGAGATCCGCGAGTCGCGGCGAACATTGCGAACGCGGGCCAGCTCGCCGCCGGCCTTCGGCTTCCCGTCGATCGGGGACCAGATCCCTCCGGCCACGCGTACGAACACGATCGGGACAACGTGGGGTCGGCCGCCTTCACTCACTGTGGCCAGGGAGGCCACAGGCCACCCCTCGAGAATCAACTCGATCGCGCCGTCGGGAAGCTCCATCGAAGTCATGGACTCTGCCGCGGGTCCCCGTCCAGGTCGGCGGCGACGGTCCGCCACAGGGCGAGGGTCTCCCGGGTAGATTCGAAGCCGTTTCTCTGAAGATCCCGGTTCGCGGAATTCTTGACGATGATCAATCGGTGCCTCGGATCGACATAGATCATCTGGCTCTCCCCGTCGCATCCCTGGGCTCCCGGTCCAGATGCCACCCTGCCCGGATGCGCAGAGGGGATGCTACACACAGGCGATAGTCGTTGCTCCGCACGGATTGCCGCCGAAGGTGAGAGGTGCAGGCGCCGGTGCGAGCGCCCCCAGGAGACGATGCGCCAACGGAACCAAGTCTTTCCGAAGCATCGCGGACCGAGCAGACGGTCCTCACCGCGACCTTCGACCTCGACGAACTGCGCGCCGCCCGGGCATCCTGGGGCTTGTTTCGAGATCGCCGAACCGACCTCAAGCAGTCGCTGCTGACCCTCGACGGATCGCCACCGGCTACCGCCGGCACACTTCCCAGGCGCCGCTGAAGGGGTCTCGCAGGGCACCGATCGCGACCCGCTCTACCCGGGGGTCAATCAGGATGGCGTCGGCGACGCGGCGCGCGGCCTCGCGCTGCGAAGGCGACTCCACCTTGTTGATCAGCGGGGCGACCCGCGCCGCCGATGGGACGTCCTTCAACCCGCCCCGGGTGGAGGTGAGCAGGCAGGCGAGGGCCTCCGGCGTCAGGGTCTCGTCGAGCGCGAGACCCGTGATCGCGCTTACCCGTTCCGGGCGGTGCGCGACGTCGCGGATCGACCCGGAGAGTGCGTCGATCCCCGCCACCGGCACCAGCAGGCTGGTCCCGTCCGGAATCGCCGGTTCGTGCTCGGCGGGGGCCTTGACCGGCCGCATTCGGGATCCGTCCGCCTCGACGACGACCCAGTCCACCCCCGGGTGAGCGAGCATCTCGGCGGGGAGTTCGCGGGGAACACCCACGGCGCGGTCGCCCTCCACTCCCCCGACCACCAGCAGCCCCGTGTCGCACGCGTCCACCCGCTTCTGCCAGTCCTCCTCGGCCAGGCTGCAGACCTCCGCCGCGCGGTTCATCTGCACGGCGAAGAGTCGCGTCGTCGTCGTCATCACGACCCGGCCGGGAAGGCCGCGGGCGAGGGCGAACAGGAGGCTGCTCTTCCCCCCGCCGCCGACGATGGCGATGAGCTGCGGTGCCCGCGCGAGGCCCAGGGCCGGGACGAGGCTCAAGCCGTCGCTCACGCCTCGGCCGGAGATCAGAGATCCGCCGCTTCGAGCTGTACGGCGCAGAACTTGAACTCGGGAATCTTTCCGTCGGGATCGAGCTTGTGGTTCGTGAGCACGTTGGCCGCCGCCTCGCGGTAGTGGAGCGCGCGGTCGCACAGACCGGGACAGGAGATCGCTTCGAACTCGACGTCGTCGCGACCCGCGCACAGCGATGCCAGCTCCTTCAACGAGCGACCGCCGTCCCGCAGGTGACAGCTCAGATCGCGGCAGGCGCTGACCCGAGGCGCCGGGGGCGAACTGCGCCGGAAGTCGGGATAGAAGCTCGAGATCCCCTCGAGATCGTAGCGGGGAATTCTCAGCCGCTCGCTCAGCCCGCGCAGATCCTCTTGGGACAGGTAGCCCTTGGCCTCCTGCAGTGCCTGGAGCGCCCCGATCGGGTTGATTCGGACTTCGGCTGCCACCGGGGCATTGTAGGCCCTCGGTCGCGGCCGTTCCTACGGAAACGCATCCGGGACGATCACCTGCTCACCGGGCCCGATCGGAATCGCGCCATCGCGAACCACCCGACGGCGGCCGAACGACGCGAGGACGTACTCCGCTCCGTCCTCGCCGGGCAGAAGCCGCGGGGCTCTCGGAGCGTGCGCCAATACCTCGGTGAGGGTTCCGACCGGTACCGCGAGCACGCGGGGGCCCGCTCCGATGGACGCGGATTCGCGGAACGCGAGGGTCGCGGTGGCGTCCCCGTCCCACTCGCGCACCGCCCGCAGGTACTCGGCGGGAGTGTTGAAGCCGCGGACCGAATCCAGATCGGGCAGTTCGTGGGCCCCCAGCTTTCGATAGTCCATGGCCTCGAGCAGGTGCAGCGGCCGCATGCGACCGGTCTCGAGCAATGCCTCCGCACGCGGCAGCCCGGCACGGGGATAGACCGCGGCCAGGGTCTGCACGTACCCGTCCAACTCGGGCGCCGCGGCACCCTGGTGGCCAAGCAGGGCCTGCACGAAGGCCGGCGTGAGAAAGGGCGCGTCGGTACCCGTCACGTAGGCGAGCTCCGCCTCGATCTGGGCGAGGCCCTCGCGAATTCCGGCCAGGGGCCCGAGCGCGGGCTCCCGATCGCGGACCACCCGCGCCTCCAGGGGCGGGAGGTCGAGCTCCTCCGAGGCGACCACGACGACTTCGTCGACGACCCGTAGCAGTACCCCGACGACATGGGAGACCATTGGCTGCCCCCGCCACGGCAACCAGGCCTTGGCCCGCCCCATGCGCTCGGACTGGCCACCGCAGAGCACGATCCCCGCCGCACACACCGAGTCCGCTCCCCCTGAGCCCCGGTCGCGAACGCTGGCACCTCGACCGAATCGCGTCAACGGATCAACTCGGCGCGCGGGTCGCGAGCCAGTCGCGAGCCTCGCAGGCGCGAACCCGCTCGGGCGTGAGGGGGGCCGACCGCGGTTGGCGTACCACTCGGCGACCGCGGACCACGTGGGTATCCGGCTCGAAGCACTCCACGTAGCCAGGTGGGGGCATGCGCTCGTGGGCCATCAGCCGCGAAGTTTGCTTCTCGTCAACGTATAACGTCGCTAGAGTATTGCTCGGACTGAGTGTCGAGTTGGGTTGAGGATGAGCGGATCTCGAAGACAACGACGCCGTGGAACGATGCGTGGGCTCGTGTATCGAGGAGGCGCTAACGGTTCATCCGAGGGGATGCACAGGTCCGCGTGCTTTTCCGCATGTCAGCACTACCGTTATTCACTGACGCGAGAATGGGGGCACGGTCAAGGTGTGTTGTTCATCGGATTGAATCCGTCGACGGCGGATCATCTCATCGATGACCCAACGGTACGTCGGTGCATCGGTTTTGCACGCAGTTGGGGGTAGTCAAAGCTCACGCTCGTCAACCTGTTCGCATTCCGA
>JACZXC010000284.1 GCA_022571825.1 Myxococcales bacterium
TCGGAGTCGATGCTGGCTGCGAACGACGCAGGCGTATCGACTCGTTGGCGCCACGACGTCCACTTCAACCAGGCGGGAAACGAGATCTTTGCCCGGGCCATGTTCGAATGGCTGGCGCCCAGGCTGGGCCACGGGAGCTAGCGACAGACGAGCCGCGGGCATCGCCGATTCGTCTACCAGTTCGGCGTTCCCGCCGCCGCAGCATCGGTCCGCCCCGCCAGGCGCTCCTGCCGCAGCCAGTCCGCGGTCCGGAGCAAGCCCGTCTCCAGGTCCACCTTCGGCTGGTAGCCGAAGAGACGCCTCGCCTTTTCGGTGTCCGCGAAGTGACGCATCACGTCGCCGGGTCGCGCGTTCTCGTGGACCGGCTCCAGGTCGGAGCCGGCGATGCGGGCCAGCAGCTCGGCGATGCGCCGGATCGAGACCTCGTGTCCATAGGCGACGTTCACCGCGTCGCCGACCAGCGCATCGCAGGCCGCGGCGCCCAGGATCCCCGCCACCGTATCTTCGACGAACGTGAAGTCCCGGGTCTGGCTGCCGTCGCCGTAGATGACGGGCGCATGGCCCGCTTCCAGCTGGAGCAGGAAGCGCGGGATCACCTCGGCGCGGGCTCCCGCGTAGGGCTCACGCGGGCCGTAGGTGTTGAAGGGCCGCACCACCAGGGCGGGCATGCCGTAGGTCTTGAAGTAGGCGAGTGCGTAGAGCTCACCGGCGAGCTTGCTGGCACCGTAGACGGTGGTGGGTCGGCAGGGATGCGTCTCCGCCATCGGCGTCGTCTCTGCCGTTCCATAGACCTCCGACGACGAAACGTAGACGAAGCGACGCACTCCCTGGGCCTGGGCGGCGGCGCACGCGCTGAGGGTGCCGCCCGCGTTCACGTCGTGGCTCAGGCGCGGGTTCCCGAGCGAGGTGCGCAGGCACGAAATCGCCAGGTGGAAGACCGTGTCCACCCCGGCGCAGAGCTCCTGCATCTGGTCCCGATCCGTCACGTCCGCAGTGACGATCGACACGTTGGGCCGCCCCTCCAGGCTCGCGAGATTGGAACGCGGCCCCACGGAGAAGTCGTCCACCAGGACCATCTCGTTCTCCTGGGCGAGTCGATCCGAGAGGTGGCTTCCAATAAAGCCCGACGCGCCGGTTACCAGGATCTTGAGGGAGGAAAATCCCGAAGTCACGCCAGCTTCTCAGTGGAGGCGATCGCCGACGGCGACGTCCGCGAGGGTCGACTCGGCACCCAGGGTCGCATCGCCGGCTCGGGCCAGGGCCTCGATCACGATCGCTCCGTCCCCGGCGGCCACTTCGATTCCCTGCTCGACCCGGGCAACGATGCGACCCGGCTCCGCGCCGTTCGGAGCCGTTCCGAGCTTCGGCGCCACCCGCTCGATCCGCATCCGCTCGCCTCCACACCCGGTCTCCGGGTACTGAAAGGGCGGGAAGATCATGGCGCGAAGCCAGGCGTGAAGATCCGCCGCGGGTCTCGACCAGTCCGCGCGGCGGCGGTCGAAGTCCAGATCGCCGGCGCGGTGATAGGACGCCAGCGCCGGATCCTGGGGGACCCGGCGGTCGAGGAGCGCGGTCGAGAACGGAAGGCTGCCCCGGAACAGCTCGAAGCAGGCGGTGGACAGGGCGTCGTACAGCTCGCGTGCCGTGCCCCCGGGATCGATGGCGACCCGTCGTTGATCGATCACGTGGCCCGCATCGATGTCCGGCACCATGTGGTGGAGCGTCACGCCCGCCTCGGCATCGCCGGAGAGGATCGCCCAGGCGACCGGATGCACGCCCCGATGCCGCGGGAGGAGCGAGAAGTGAAGGTTCAGGCACGGGAAGCCGACGGCGCCGAAGAGTGATTCGCGCAGGATCTGGTCGTACTGGATCGAGATCAACCGGTCCGCATCGTATTCCGCCAGGCGCTCCACGAAGGCCGGGGCATTGATCTGGCGCGGTTGATCGAAGCGCAAGCCGAGCCGCCGGGCCGTCCCCCGGAAGGAACGCTGCCAGCCGTCTCGGCCGTTGTCGCCCGCCGTTCCGATGGCCCACACCTCGTCGCCGCGCTCGGCCAGGAGGGCCAGCGCCCGGCTGGCGGCGGTGTTCTTGCCGGCGAGAATCCACCTCACGAGCGCGCTCCGTCCGGGGGAACCAGCTGATTCAGCACCTCGCGGAAGCGATCCAGCACGAAGTCCTGATCGTCCCGGGAGAGATCGCTGTACATCGGCAGCAACAGCGTCTGGTCATCCAGCTGCTCGCTCACGGCAAGCGAGCCACCCCGGTGCGCCTCCCGGTACGCCTCCTCCCGGTGTACGGCCATGAGACCGCGCCGCGTGGCTACGCCCCGGGCGTGAAGGGCGTCGAGCACGCGATCGCGCGTCTCGCCGTCGATCCCGGGAAGCCGTAGGACGTAGGACTGGTAGTTCGGTTGGGCGTAGGGCGGACAGCCCCGCACCGCCACCTGGGGCAGCGCTGCGAGCTGCGCGTCGTAGCGCGCGCCCAGCGCCCGTCGGGCTGCGACAAACCCGTCGAGCTTCTCGAGCTGGGCGATCCCCACGGCGGCGTGCAGGTCGGACAACCGGAGGTTGTAGCCGACCTCCGCGTAGCGCTCCCTGATCACGCGATCGGCCCGGTGCCGCTCGAGATCGGACGTCGACATCCCCTGGTGACGCAGGCGGCGCAGGCGGGCCGCCAGCGCGCCATCGCGCGTGGTGATCATGCCCCCCTCGCCCGTCACGAGGACCTTTCGGGGGTGGAAGCTGAAGCAACCCAGGTTCGTGGAGGATCCGACCGGGCGCCCGCCGTGGCTCGATCCCATGGCGCAGGCCGAGTCCTCGACCAGGGTGATTCCGTTCGCGTCGGCCAGCTTCTGGATCGCGTCCAGGTCGGCGGGAAGACCGAGCTGGTGCACCACCAGGATGGCTCGCGTGCGGGGCGTAAGCGCCGAGGCCACCGCGACCGGGTCCAGGTTGTGGCTGTCGTCGTCGACGTCCACGAGTACCGGCGTCGCGCCCACGTGCACGATCGCGTTGACGCTGGCGATGAAGGTGAGTGAGGGAACCACTACCTCGTCGCCCTCGCCAACGCCCAGGGCGTGGAGCGAGAGAAAGAGCGCCGCGGTTCCCGACGACACGGCCACGGCGTGCTCGGCGCCCACCGCACGGGCGAACCGCTCCTCAAAAGCCTCCACCCGCGGGCCCTGGGTCACCCAGCCCGAGCGCAGGGTCTCGAGCAACAGAGCCTCCTCTTCGGGTCCGAACGACGGTCTCGCCAGCGGGATCCTCCGATCCGGTCTCGCGTCGCGGGAGAGCTTCGCGCTCACGACCACCCCCGGAACAGGGTCACGAACCTCAGGCGGAGCATGTCCCGGAGCGTCCAGAAGATGTCCTTGGGCCTCCCGAAGTGGCCGGAGCCGCTCTCGCGCCGGCGGAACTCCACCGCCACCTCTCGCACGCGCGCGCCGGTGCGTTCCGCGCGGAGGATCAGCTCGGCGGTGACGGAGGCGGGGCTGGTGGCGAGGAGCTCCAGCGACTGCACGAAGGACCGACGATAGAACTGCACGAAGTTCAGGTCCGCCGTTTGGGGACGGAACAGAATGCGCAGCAGGAGATGGTTCCCCCAGGAGGTGATCTTTCGCCAAGGAGAATGGGCAGTGCGGTTGAGCCGGCGCGCTGCGATCAGGTCCGACTCGCCGAAGAGCGGAATGAACCGATCCAGGTCTTCCGGGGCCAGTGGCAGGTCCATGCCGTTGTGGAAGATCCACTCGCAGCGGGCCGCGCGGATGCCTCGGGCCAGCGACACCCCGTAGTTCAGGTTGCGTTCGTTGTGGATCACGCGGATCCGGGGATCCTCGGCTGCGAGGCTGTCGGCGATTTCACCGGTCCGGTCGGTGCTCCCGTCGTCGATCACGATGATCTCGAATTCGTCGGTCAGACGTTCCAGGACGCCAAAGGCGCGCCGTACCGCGCGCTCGACGTTCTCCTCCTCGTTGAGACCCGGCATGATGAGCGACAAGGCGACCTTCTCCAAGGAGTCAGGCTCCGGACCGGTTCGGCTCTCGGTGGACATGGACCGTGTACTCGTGAAGTGGGTAGTCGAGACGTAGGGTGACGTACCGGCTCAGCTCATGCCGACAGAAATCCAGGACGGCCGCGGGATTGGCGTAGAAGAGGGTCTCGGATCGAAAGTCCACCTGGTCCGTCATGAGGTTGAACGCGGTCACCTCGCGGCACAGCGCGAACATGGCGCGGATCATCTTTTTCACGTAGCTCCACCACTCCGCGTCCGAGTGGTGCAGCTTCACATGGAAGACACCGGAGGCGAGGACGACGTCGAAACGCTCCGCCGGAGGATCGCGCAGTAGATCGCGCCGCTCGAAGGCAACCTCCGGATGACGCGCGCGGGCCGCCGCCACCATCTTCTCGGAGAGATCGCTCCCCGAATAGGCGGCGTCGATTCCCCGTTCGGCGAGGAAGTCGACCAGGTGTCCGGCACCGGCTCCGATCTCGTGCACGCTCTTGCCCCGCAGGTCGCAACCTTCACAGAGAACGGCGAAGCGCAGTCGCTGCGAGGCTTCGTCCTTCCAGTCCATGCCCCGGGCGCTGGGGCCATGGCGGCGGAGCGCCTCCTCGTAGTGATCGACGACGGCCGTGCCCAGGACCGCGTCCGAGCGCGGTCGCGCCACGGCCCGGGTGCTCACCAC
>JACZXC010000285.1 GCA_022571825.1 Myxococcales bacterium
CGCGATTCGAATCGCGCTTTCGAGATTCTCGGCCGTCAACGATTCGGCGAGGATCGAGATCAGTTGGGCATACCAGCGGTGGATGGTGCGATCGAGTCGGCGCACCGAGAGGAACCCGAACGGATCGAAGGGGGTTCCGCGCAGGCGGCGCAGGGCGATCAGCCCCGTGAGCACGGGCTCGATCCAGCGTCCCAGAGCCAGCTTGCGTCGCAGGCCCAGGGCGCGCAGAAGTGGCGGATGGAGCTGGTATCGGAGCCGCAGCCGACCGCGGTGCCGACCCTCGAGCCAGCGTCGGAAAGGTCCGCGCATGAGCAGTCGTGCGACTTCATACTCGTCCTTGGCGGCCATCACCCGGTAGAGTTCTCTTGCCCCAGTCTCGGCAAGAGCTGTCGAACTCGGTTGGCAGCGAGCCTCGGCTTCCACCAAGGCGGTGATCCGTTCCAGAAAACATTCCGCGTAGGCGGCGTTCTGGTAGTCGGCCAGATCGACCGCGAACGACGCCAAGCGCCGCCGCAGCGCCTGGCGCGGCGCTGGGTTCGAGAAGAGATCCAGCGCGGTGTCGAGCCGCTTCCAGCGCTTGCCCAGGGCGGGCGGGAGAGATGCGAGGGCGTCGCCATCGCCCACGGAAGGCGGCTCGGCGGTGGCCAGCAACCGCTCGGCCAGATCGGGGTCGACGACGACGGCGCGTCCCAGCCGCAGAGCGCGCAGGTTGTCCTCCGCCGCGACGCCGTTGTCCCGGATCGCCTGCTCCAGCGAGCTCTGGGACACGGGCAGGAGCCCGAGCTGAAGGGCGGCACCCAACACGACTGCGTTCGCGAGGACCGACCGCCCCAGGACCGCCTCGGCCAGGGCCTCGGCCCGCAGAGCGAACAGCGACCGCGTGTTGGCGCGCAGCGCCGCGAGCATTTCCTCAACCGACGCGGGCTCGGGTTGCCGATCACCGACTTCTCGGCCGGTGGGCACGTGATCCGCGTGGGCCAACCCATGGGTCCGCCTCGGGTCGAGGGAGAGCAGGGAGATGCGATCGGTGGCGCCCAGGGGGTCGAAGGCCAGGAACAGGTCGGCTTGGCCCCAGCCGATCCGGGCGCTGCCCGCGATCGGCTTCCGGCTCACGATGCAGTGAGAGACGACCTTCCCGCCGCGCTGGGCGAGCCCGGTCTGGTCCATGTGAATCGCGTAGAGGCCGTCGAGCTCGGCGGCGCGTACCAACAGGGCATCGATGGTGACGACCCCGGTGCTTCCGATGCCCGCCATGAAAATCGCATACCGATGCTTCCAATCCAGCGGCGGGGGAACGGGAAGCTCCGACGGGAACCACGTTTCCGACGGGTCGGGGGGCGGGGGCGGATTCTCCAGGCTCAGGAACGCGGGACAGTCACCGTCCAGGCAGGCACGGTCGTCGCTACAGGAATCGCGGTGGATCCGCGTCTTGCGGCCCAACGGGGTTGCGACCGGTCGCAAGGAGACACAGGTCGACTTCACGCCGCAGTCGCCGCAGCCTTCGCACACGTCGCGATTGATCACGATTTCGGCCTCGGGTGCCGGTAGGATTCCGCGACGCTCGAGGCGCTGCTTGTGGTTGGCGCAGATCTCGTCGTAGACCAGGGCCGTGACCCCGGGCTCTCCTTGCATTTCGAGCATGGCGTGGTCCCAAGCCGATCGGGCGATGCAGGTGAGACGCGGGTCCTGCGCGGCCAGTCGGAGTAGGTCGGCGTCGTCGCTCATGGCCACGACCTTGCGCACGCCGTCCGCCAGCAGATCGCGCACCAGATCCGCGACGGGCTTGGCGCCGGTGGCATCCTGGCCCCCCGTCATCGCGACCACGTTGTTGTAGAGGAGCTTGAAGGTGATGGTCACGTCGGCGGCGACACAGGCACGGACGGCGAGTCGACCCGAATGAAAATAGGTGCCGTCGCCCAGATTCTGGAACAAATGCCCTGTATCCGTGTAGTGCTCCAGGCCGATCCAGTGGGCGCCCTCGGAGCCCATCGCACCCACGTACTCCACGCCGCGGTCCATGAGCAGGGCCATCGTGTGACAGCCGATTCCGCCGCCGACTGCCGAGCCCTCCGGGGTGCGCGTCGAGGTGCTGTGGGGACAGCCGCTGCAGAAGTGGGGTGCCCGGGAAGGTTCGGGCGCCCCGTTGGCGCGGTCACGGGCCGCGCGCAGAGGCTCGGCTCGGCGCTCGAGCTCGGGACGATTGAGCCGGCTGGCCAGATACGATGCCAGGTCCAGGGCTAGGCTGCCGGCCTGGATCTCGTGCCCGCGCGCGATCCAGGGGATTCCCTCGTGGGTGCTCTGGCCGATGACCTGGGGTCGGTCGACTTCGTTGTAGAGCGACGCCCGGATCTGCTCCTCGAGGTATCCGCGACGCGAATCGATCACGACGATCTCGTCGAGACCGTCCGCGAACTCGCGCAGGCGGCGCGGCTCGATCGGGTACAGCAGCTCCATCTTCATCAGGCGCAGGCCCAGGCGCGCGAGGTCGGCGCGGTCCAGGTCGAGGAGCTCGAGGGCCGTCTCGAGCTCGCGATAGAGGGGGCCCGAAGCCACCAGCCCGATCGCGTCGCGGTCGTGCCGCACGGGGATGGGGTTGAGCCCGTTGGCATAAGCGTACCGCCGCACGGCTTCCAGGCGCGCAACCACCAGATCCTGTTCGATCGCGACCACGCCCGGTGGCAGAAGTCCCGTGTCGAGGCGTGCACGAAAGCTCCGGCCCATCACCTCGAACTTCGGGCGCACCACGTCGGCGGCCTGATCGGGAAGGTCGAAGATCAGGCCGGCGTCCGCCACGTCGGCCACGATTTTCATGCCGACCCACACCCCTGCGTAGCGCGAGATCTCCACGGCATGGCGCCCGAGAGTCAGGACGTCGGACGCATCCGCCGGCGCCAAGAGCGGTGCGAAGGCGTGGGCGAAGGCGTGCTCGCTGTGGCTCGGCAGCGAAGAGCTCTTGCAGAAGGGGTCGTCGCCGACCAGGGCCAGGGCGCCGCCGAAGCGCGCGCTGCCCATGAAATTGGAGTGCCGGAGAACATCGAGGGCGCGGTCGAGGCCCGGCGCCTTCCCGAACCAAAGACCCAGCACTCCGTCATAGTCCGAGTGGGGAAAGCGCTCGAGGAGTTGGGTTCCCGCAATCGCGCTCGCGGCGAGTTCTTCATTGAGGCCCGGTGCCAGTCGGATCCCTTTCGCCTGAAGCAGTGGAGCCAGGTTGCGCAGGGTGGAGTCCAGGCCGGCCAAGGGAGAGCCCGGATAACCCGAGAAGAGGACTCCCAGCCTGCGGCCCGCCCGAGAGTCGCGACGGACCTGGTCGATCGCCAGCCGCACGAGGGATTGCAGGCCGGTCAGATGCACGCGTCCCTGCGCACTCGTGTAGCGGTCCCAGAGGGGTCGGGGGCCAGCCATGAGGCTCTCATCGGCGCTTCCACCGGGTCGCCTGAGCGCGAGTGTGCCCCGATGTGACATTGCGTACCGCGTGGAACGCCCCCAGATGCGGCGAGGGGGACCTCGCCTCGCCCGCCGTGGGCCATTCTCCTAGACTGCCGCCGTCACGACTGTCGCCTTCTGGACGGTCGCTGACCGGGAGGAGAAGATGCTCCGGGCACTCGACGTCGGAACCTCCATCGCCGCGAGCCTCGCGCGGTTTGGCGTGGGCGCTCGCGTCGGGTCGCTGGGTCGTCGACCGGAACAGCCCCTTGAGCTCTTCGAGTTCGAGGGCTGCCCGTACTGCCGAAAGGCGCGGGAGGCCTTGAGCGTGCTCGACCTGGAGGTCTGGATTCGTCCCTGTCCGAAGGGCGGACCGCGATTCCGTGAACAGGTGAAGGTCCAAGGGGGGAAGTACCAGTTTCCCTACCTGGTCGATCCCAACACCGGAAAGCAGATGTACGAGTCCGACGACATCATTGCCTACTTGTTCCAGGAGTATGGCGACGGGGCCGTACCGGTACTGCTCAGCCCCGGCCGCCTGACCGACGTCACGGCGATGCTCGCGTCGGCCTGGCGGCCCGTCTTCGGCGTGCGCTATCGGCCCGCCCGGGCACCGGAGCAGGCGCTGGAGTTGTACAGCTTTGAGGCCTCTCCCTATTGCCGGCTCGTCCGCGAGACCCTGTCGAGTCTCGAGATTCCCTACCTGCTTCACAACGTGGCCAAGGGGAGCGCGAACCGGCCGCGGTTGGTGGAGCGCGCCGGCCGCATGATGGTTCCCTACCTCGTCGATCCGAACACCGGTACCGAGATGTTCGAGTCCGATGCGATCCATCGGTACCTGGTGGAGACCTACGCCCAGACGTAGGCGAGGGATCTCGGATCCCCCGCTCGGGTGACCCACGCGGATGATCCTCGTCCATCCCGATCAGGCCCGGCTCTACTGCGGCACGAGCATGGACGACGCCGAGATCCACGAGATCGCCGGTCGCACCGCCGCGGTTTTCTCGACGTCCTGCCCGGGAACGGAAGCGCTGAACGAGGACTCGGCGGCGCTGGTTCCGCTGGATGCGACCTCCTGCGTGTTGGTCGTCGCCGACGGCATGGGCGGCTCGCGGAGCGGGGAACTGGCGTCGGCCCTCGCGGTTCGTACGCTTCGGTCCACACTGGCAGAAGCCGCCGGGTCCGGCGCCGTGTTGCGCACCGCGATCCTCAACGGAATCGAAAACGCGAGCCGCGCCGTCGCCGAACTCGGCGTG
>JACZXC010000286.1 GCA_022571825.1 Myxococcales bacterium
CCTGCTCTTGTGCGGGGACAACCCGAAGATGAAGGAGATCCGCGACATCATCGAACAGGTCGCGGATACGGACATCACCATCCTGATCCGAGGCGATTCCGGCACCGGCAAGGAGTTGGTCGCGCGGACCCTGTTCCAGCTCTCCAGCCGGCGCGATAAGCCGTTCGTGAAGGTGAATTGTGCCGCCCTGCCCTCGGAGTTACTCGAGAGTGAACTATTCGGCTTCGAGAAGGGCGCCTTTACGGGTGCCCAGAAGCGCAAGCTGGGCCGGTTCGAATATGCGAACCACGGGACGATCTTTCTCGACGAGATCAGTGAGATGCATCCCTCGCTCCAGGCGAAGCTGCTCCAGGTGCTTCAGGACGGCGAATTCTCGCGCTTGGGCGGAGACGGAGACATCCACGTCGACACGCGTGTGCTAGCGGCGACCAATCGGAATCTCGAGGAAGCCGTGGGCGACGGGAGCTTCCGTGAGGACCTGTACTACCGGCTCAACGTGGTCACCATCATGATGCCTCCGCTTCGAGAGCGGCGAGACGCGATTCCGCTCCTGGTGGACCATTTCTTGAAGAAGAACAACGAGCAGTACCACAAGGAGCTGATCCAGCTGACGCCGGAGACGATGGAAGTCTTCATGAAATACCACTGGCCTGGAAATGTCCGGGAACTCGAGAACATGGTCCGGCGGATGGTGGTGCTGGGCAACGAACAGGCCGTTCTCGAGGAAATCTCGGAGCGGGGTCTGGACGGAGCGGTGAAAGAGGAGGCGCGGGACACCCTGGATCTGGAGGCACTGGGTGCCGATTTCTCCAACGGCCAGGGGTTGGATCTCAAGGCAATCTCGCGGCGTGCCGCTCAATTTGCCGAAAAGCGAGTCATCGAACGGGTGCTCCAGCAGACGCGCTGGAACCGCAAGGAAGCGGCTGCGCGGCTTCAGATCAGCTACAAGGCGCTGCTCTACAAGATGAAGGAAAACGGTCTCAGCGAGGGTCGCTGACCCTCAACCCCCCGCGGCGGTATCGATGAGCGTTGCAACATTCCGATTTGGCTGGATCGCCGGTCTCGCGTTGGGTGTGTCGCTGAGCGGGTTTCTGGGCGGCTGCGCTTCCAGGAGTCTGAGTTCGCCCCCGCCGGAGCCCAGCCATCTGGAGCACCCGCCCTACGTCATCGGTGTTCGGGATCAACTCGTGATCCGAGTCTGGCAGAACCCGGAACTCAGCATGAATGTCGTGGTGCGCATGGACGGGAAGATCTCCCTCCCGCTCCTCGACGACGTCCAGGCCGAGGGGCTTCAGCCCATGGAGCTCAAGGAAGTGGTGACCCGCGAACTCGAGGAGTACATCGGTTCTCCGACCGTGACCGTGATCGTGCAACAGATGAACAGCCAGTTCGTGGTGTTGCTGGGCGACGGGATCCGGCGCAACGCGCAGGTTCCGCTGACTCGGGATCTGAAGGTGCTGGAGGCGATCGCCCTGGGCGGCGGATTCTCGACCTTTGCCGACCGGAGTGACGTCCGCATCGTGCGGCGCTTCGAGGACGGCTCGGAGGCCGAGTATCGCTTCGACTACGACGCGTACATCAAAGGCAAGGCTCCGGGGACCAATATTGTGCTTCGCAACCGGGACACGATCATCTTTCCGGACTGAGAGAGACGAGTTTGCCGAGATCGGTTGTCGCCGCTGTGATCGTGCTGCTGGGGCCCACCCTCGTGCGGGGCGCCGATCTGAGGCTTTCGACCCAGGGATCGGTCGAGTACGACAGCAACATTCGACGTTCCCCCACCAATGCGGAGAGCGACGCGGTGTGGCGATTCTCCCAGAAGATGAGGCTGAGCCAAAAGGAGAGCGGCTACGACTACTACGTCGAGTATCGGCTTCCGTATCAGGTCAGTACCAGGACCGCGACCCTCCGCGACCTCAACCACTTCGTTGCCGTGGGCGGCCGCTACCAGCTCGGACCCAAGACGTCACTGTCGATGCGAAACAATTTCACGTTCGCCAAATCCTCCAGCCGACTGCAATTCGAAGACGACGCCGGGGTCCTGCAGATCGACAGGCGGGATGAGCTGATCACGCGGATCAGCGGTGGATTGACCCTGGGCCATGTCTTCACGAAACGCGTCCAGGGGAGTCTCAATTTCCCGTACAGCTACTTCGACAGTACCGATGACAACCGCAGGCGGGTCAGCACGGTCGGGGGAGTCGGCAGCCTCAGCTACGCCGTCGATTCGAAGAATCGAGTGGGATTCGGAGCCAACGTCACCCGGCAGGCCTTCGACGACCTTCCCGGGCGTCCGGGAAGTGAGACGATCACCTACCGCGGTTTCCTCTCGTGGATCGTTCGTTTCGACGAGACCCTCTCGCTCTCTCTGCGGGGGGGGCCGACCCAGTTGTCGACGGTGCAGAATAGCCCCTCGGCCGGCCGGTCCGAGACGTTTACGTTTTTTGGCACGGCTTCGTTGACCAAGCGCTGGACGCCCCGGGTCAGGACATCGATCAATTACCGGCGGACCCAGAGCGACGCCTCGGGCCTGGGAGGGTCCACGATCCTCGATGCGGCCGGCGCCTCCCTCAGCTGGAGGCTTTCGCAGCTCTGGAGTAGCTCCCTGCGGTTCGATTGGACCCAACGCGAGTCGGTCGCTGGCCTCGTCTCGAACCAGATCAGCACCCGGCGATGGGCCATCGGCGCCCGGCTGGTGCGAACGCTTTCGCCTCGCCTCAAGGCGACCCTGCGGCTGACCTTCAACCGGCAGATCTCGCGAAGCCGTTCGGCGGGACGCTCGACGGACTTCGACACCTTCGGGGCGATCCTCGGATTCAGCTACCTCTTCGACCCGATCGTGGTCTGGTGAGATTGGGGATGAAGCGATGAACGTCGAATCCGGGCTGCAGTTCTTCGACCTGCGCGGAATTCTGCGGCGTCGCGGCAAGGCCATGCTGGCAACCGGAGGGCTGGTTCTCCTGTCCGCCTATTGGCTCGCGATGGCCCTCCCGAACGAATACGAGAGCTACGCAAGCGTCCTGGTCGAGCCCCAGTCGGTTTCCCCGGACCTGGTGAAAGCGGGTGTCGGCCGCAGCGATCTCAACGAGCGCCTCCACCTCATGACCGCCCAGATCCTGAGCCGCCCCCGGCTCTCGCGGATCATCGACGAAATCGGACTCTACAAGGAAGTGTCCGAGAAAATGGTGCGCGAAGAGGTCATCGACCTCATGCGGGACGCGGTCCGGGTGGAGCCGGTGGCTCCGGAACTCGAGAGCAATCGGTCTTCCCTGCGCCGGGAGGCCGAGATCAATCAGTTTCGGATCTTCTTCCACGATCGTGACGCGAATCTGGCCATGCAGGTGGCCCAACGCCTCGCCAACGACTTCATCGAGGAACACATCAACGAACGCGTGAAGATCTCCCAGAAGAGCCTGGAGTTCATCCAGGCCGAACTCGAGCGAATCTCCCAGCGGATGACCCAGATCGAGGCCAAGGTGGCGACGATCAAGGCAGAGAATCCCGGGCGCCTGCCCGAAGATCTAAGGGCGACCCAACGCGGCCTCGAGCGACTCACCACCGAGGTCGGCCGCTCCCAGCGCCAATACGACATGGCGCGGAGCGACGAGGCCTTCTGGCGCAGCCAGCTGATGGCGGCCTCGAGTCTCCAGGGGCCCAACGACAGCCTGAGTCCCACCCGACAGCTTCAGATGCAGGAGCTCCTCCTCGCCGAATACAGCGCCAGGGGATACACCGAGAAACATCCGGACTACACCCTGGTGATCCAGAAGATCGAGAGTCTCAAGGCGACTCTGGCGTTGCGGGAGAACACCTCCGGAAGTGATGGCGCCGTGGTTCCTCAGAACTACCAGCAGCAGATGAGCGAGGCGGAGCGCAAGCGCGCGGAATTCCAGATGGGCAGCGCGCAGGAAGAGATCGATCGGCTTCAGGCGCGAGCGGAGGCGTTGCGGACCCTGATGGCGGAGACACCCCGGGTTGCCGAGCAGCTCGACGGGCTGTCGCGTGAATACCAGTCGCAGCTCGACAGTTACAACCTCTACATTCGCCGCCAGCAGGAGGCCAGCGTCCAGGCCGATATGGAGCGCCGCCAGCTCGGTGAGCAGTTCCGCGTTCTGGAGGCTGCGTTCATCGCACCGCGTCCTTCCTCGCCGAATCGCACGTTGATTCTGGTTCTGTCCTTCTTCTTCGCCGTCGCTCTCTCGGTCGGAATCGCCGTCATGCTCGAGGTCACCGACGGGTCCATGCACGGCGCGCGGCAGCTTCAGGAGGTCCTGAACATTCCGGTGTTGGCCGCGATTCCGCGGATCTGGCTCGAATCGGACCGACGGGAATGGCGCCGGCATCTGTTCCGGCAGGCTCTGGCCTCGGCTGCGGTCGTCGCGTTCGTGATCGTGGGCGGTGTCGCGAACTATGCGTGGGTGAACGGGATGCCCGGGTTCCTCGAAGAACTCATCGAGGGCCGGAGCGCGGATCCCGACACCGTACCCCTGGCAGGAGGCTAGGGGGGTATGTATTGCCGATACTTCGGCCTGGTGCGGGCCCCTTTCGAGATGACGCCGGACCCGGCGTTCCTCTACTTGAGCGAGACCCATCGAGAGGGTCTCGCGACACTGGTCTATGGCGTGCAGTCGCGCAAGGGTTTCGTCGTGCTGACGGGTGAGGTGGGGACGGGG
>JACZXC010000287.1 GCA_022571825.1 Myxococcales bacterium
TGACAACCGAAACGAGCTTGCCAACACCTTCGACGATCTGGCGGGTCGCTTCAAGGCATTGCATGACCACCCCGCGACCGCAGAAGGGGCAATCCGGTGCCAAGTACAGGATTCTGCAATACAGGCCGGGCGGCTATTGCGGCGGGCAGTCGAGGATGGGGCCTTCGCCGACGAGCCCTATTGGGAGCCGGGATGGAGGAACCTCGAAGTAGTATCTTCGGTTCGATACGTGTGGGATGATAAACCGGTGGGTAAAAGTCTCGATTATCAAAAAAGTTGGACGTACGCGATTCTGCGATGGCTCCAGCCGAAGTAGTAGATCTGCTTGAGGGCGATGCGAATCCTTCGCGAGAGGATTCGCCGCAGGAGCGCTCTGAGCATGGCCCCGATACCAACGCTGTGGGTTGCGGCGTTCTTTTCGTCCGCTCCGAATCCGATCTTTACCGACGCGCCTGCTCTCTTCCTTGCCTCCGGGATCGCGGCGCTCCCCTATTGACGGCGTGAAAAACGCCCCGGGCTACCGATCGTCTGCCCACTCGGTAGCCTTGGCCGGAAAATCCTTCCGGTACGCCGGAACAACGCAAAAGGCATGGCCCGTCGGCGCCTCCATCACGACATGCCGGCTGATCCGGGCCTTCACCCGCGCCCCCAGCCTCTCCAGGCGAGCCACTTCCGCGCCGACGTCGTCCGTCTCAATATCGAGGTGAATGGCCCGCTCTTTCTCGGGTACGCGCTGCAGCAGCAGGAAGGGCCCGCCCTCTCCGCCCACGCGGCCTCTCAGCGAGGTGTAGCGCGGCACGTCCGTCGGCACTGGTTCCTTCCCGATAGCGTGACTCCAGAAGTCCAAGCCTTGCTCGTAGTCCTGCTCCGCGCAGTCGATCACTATGGTGGCAAGCCGGCTTCGGTGCATTGGGTTGTCCTCCTTCAGGCCCGCCCGATTCTGCCGTACTCGCGCGGAAAACGCCGACGAAAAAGGCGCACCAGCCAGCGCCGAACCACTCGGTCCAATCGATGCGTGGTAGTGATTTGCACTCAAAGACTCAGAGACGATAGTGTGGGCGGCGGGAGAGCCCATGAGGAGTATCTACGACTACGACAAGATTGGTACCGGCTACTCTGACCCGCCTACCCGATCCTCGCATCGGGGATCGTATCGTCCAAGCCCACGCCGATGACTCAGCCTTCGCCATCCTCACGGTGCATCATTGGACTGACCCAGCCCGAGGCTTCGCGGAAATGCGCCGAGTAGCGCAGAGTCGCGTTGTGATACTCACCTGGGATCAAGACGTTTGGGAGTCGTTCTGGCTCATCCGTGATTACCTTCCCTGCATCCGCAGCCTCGATCGACGACGAGCCCTGGCGATCGCGGACATCGTCTCTGCCTTGGGCGGGGCCGCATCCTCTCCGTCCCGATTCTGAAAGACTGTGTCGACGGATTCCACGGGGCATTCTGGCGACGGCCCGCAGCCTACCTCGATCCTCAGATACGGTCGGGAATATCGACCTACGCGGGGCTGCCACCCGACGAGCTCGATGAGGGGCTTCGCCGACTGGCCGCGGATATCCAGAGCGGGGCCTGGGAAGACCGGTATCGCAACCTCTTGGACCTTGACCCACTTGATCTCGGCTATCGGCTCATCGTTGCTGAGCCGGCGCTGCAACAGGCGTGACGTAGTCGACCGCGACGCGCTCGCCGCCGTGCCCGAAGGCTCGCTATCGAGGCCTTGCCAGAAAATCACCGGAGCCTGGTTCTCCATGTCCTTGGGTGCCTAAACCAGACACGCGGCCGACATCATCAAGAACGTGCCCAGGGTCATGTTCGCGACGAACACGCCGGGTTGCGGGTCGGAGAGCGCCCCGGCCCCTACACCCGCGCTTCTCTGGAAGCACTCCTCGACGGGAGCGCTCTCGGTTGTCGCGAGGGCGCACGTTCACGTCGTGCGCCGGAACGGGCCCTCCACTTCGTAGGTGATCCCGAAGGAGCCGGTGCCAGCCCGTTGGGAGCTGAAGTAGAGGCGGCGGCCCAGCGGATCGAAGGCCGGGCCCGTGATCTCGGTGGCCGTCTGGCCGGTGATGCGAACGATGGGTGCAGCGACGCATTCGAGAGTCAGCAGCACGAGCTCGAGGTCGCCGGGATCCTCCGCGACCACGAGGTCGCCGGCGCGCGAGGCAGCGATGTTGTCGACACCCGTGAGCTGCGTCGAAGGGTCGAGATCGTCGTCGTAGAAGATGGCGATGGTCTCGGTGGCGGGATGGTAGTCCCAGACACGGTCGTCGCCCTTGGTCGTGAAGTAGACGTGCCCACCGCTGTAGACGATTCCCTCGCCTGCGTTGAAGGTTTCGGCGCCGGGAACCTGGAAACGCGTCTGGGTCGGGATGCCGTCCGGGTCGGGCACCGCGCTCCAGCTGACACTTCCGCCCGTGACGGTCGCCGCCTCGAGCAGGCCACTGCCGAGGTCGCCCCAGAGCGTCGGCGTGAAGCGGTAGAGGAGACCGTCCGGGCGGTCCTCGGTGAGGTAGAGGCGCCGCGCCGCGGGGTCGACCGCCACGGCCTCGTGAGTGAAGGCTCCGAGGGCGGGCCGCGCCACCTGGGCGACCACTCCGAACGGGTCACACTCGTAAACGAGGCCGTGGGCCACCTCCTCGCAGCTGAGCCAGGTGTTCCAAGGCGTGGCGCCGCCGGCGCAGTTGCGGCTCGTGCCAGAGCCGATCGAGTAGGCGTCGAGGATGCGCCCGCGGTAGTCGAAGCGGATGGCGCTGACCCCGCCAAAGCCCGCGATCACCTCGCTGTTGGAGACGTAGATGTAGCCGCCGGTCATGCGGAAGACGGCGCCGCCGTCGGCCAGCGCATGCCAGGTGTAGCCGGTGCCCGCGACGATCTGATTGCCCTGGGCGACGATCCGCGAACGGAAGCCGGCCGGAAGCTGGAGGCCGTTGGCGTCGGGCGCTTGAAGTGGCCCGTAGGGGCCCGGGCCGCCGGCGCAGGGCGCGGCGGCTGTGGCGCGCGCCCAGAGTGACGACCCCACGGTGGCGCCCACGACCGTGCTGCCCGCCAGGCGCAGGAATTCGCGCCGGTTCATCGCCGCACCTGCGAATCGAGAGCCGCGGTCCGGGGCCGCCTACGGGGATTCGCTCGCTCGCAGTTCCCGTACTCACCGCGGTGATGCTGGAGCCTGCGAAGACCGGCGAGCGCTGCAATTCCGACGGCGAGCGCCGCGTTCTGCGACGGCTCCGGGAGAAAGAGGACGATGTCGTAGGAGGCGTCTCCCGATGTCGTTGCGGGCGTCGCGTCGGAGAGCGCTTCGGCCACTGCGAAGGCCGTGAGGCGGTACTGCGTTCCCGCGGTGAGCATGCCGGGGTCGGTGAACCCGGTCAGCTCGCCGATCCCCGCCTCGTGGGTGGCGAGCACCGTGCCCGTGTCGAGGTCCACCAGCTCGACGCTGGCGTAGCCGTCCCCGAGGGTCGCGTCGGCGCCGACCGAACCCAGGAGTGTGAACTCCTCGCTGGCGGCCGCCTCGAAGATGATCTCGAAGAACGAGTCGGATGGGGCCTCGGCGCGACCATCGACGGCACTCGTCGCCGCGTCGGCCACGGCGCTCCCGCTCGCCTCGATCTGGGAGCCGTCGAGGTTCGAGTCGAGATCGGCCGAGGCGGCGCCGCTCGCCAGCGGAGTCGTGCCCGTGCTCGCCACCCCGATGGCGCGGGGGGCAAAGTCCGAAGTCTCGTCGGCGGTAATCTGCTCGTCGAACTGGCCCGCCTCGGAGGCGGTCGCGCGGCTGAATACGCCCCGGTCCTGCTCGAGGAGGATGACCGGGGTCGCGTGCACGGGGGCGGGCGCGCTGGCGAGGTGGGCGAGGGCACAGCTGCCGGCACAGATGGTGCCCCTCCAGCCCGGACGCCGCGTCTGCCGCGATGAGCTCCGCATGGACCTCTTCCGATTGACCTGCGAGTGCTCGACGCGTCAGTACTACCACAGATCGGGGCTCGATCTCCTACGCCTTCCCGGCGTTGCGGCGCGCACGGCGGCGTGCTGCGCGCCTGAGCTCGAGACAGCGAGCCGATTCCCGCTCGTCCTAGATGGTTGCGACCAGCCGCGAGAACAGGGCGAAGAATACCGGTATCGGAGAACAGACCCCGAGGAACATGCCGAGGCGAACCGCCAGCGGCTTCTCGACGTACCGGAACAGATACGGGATCGCGCTGAATCCAATCACGAAGTTCGCGATGCCCCACAGCTTGTGATCGGTGATGAAAGCATGCACGACCATCCCCATGACGATGAGGGAGGAGATCGTGGACGCTTGGACCGCCGGACCGATCGTCGTGCCCGCCCGGACCCCGAACGCCCGGAACGCACGACCTGGGCCCGTACCCAGGCGGAGGGAGGCGCGTGGCTCGAGGCGCTGGCTTCGTCGAGCAGATCGGTGTTTCCCCTGGGGAAGTAGCTCCCACTCCCGGTTTTTGTGCCACAAACCTCATGCCGGGACCACTCCCCTTCGAGATGCGAGTCTGCGCCTGGTGTCGACGGAGCATGGATCCCACGCCGGCGGTTCTCCTCGGCAGGCGCGCGGCCACCCACGGGATCTGCCCCGGCTGCCTCCGGACGCAATTGGCGAAGCTGTCGTCCATCCGCACGGTGCATCGACCGGCTCTCGAACTCAGCCAGCGAGCCC
>JACZXC010000288.1 GCA_022571825.1 Myxococcales bacterium
AGCGCGAGCGAACCTACGGGGACGTTGCACAGGGCACCGGCGTTCGCGTCGTCGAGATCTCAGGCGCGAGCCACACCTCGATCATCTGGGCCGACCGCGCGATCGCCGAGATCATCGCCTGGCTCGACAATGTCTTCGGCCTTCAGGCGACCGCGCGCGATTCCGGCGACACACCCCCCGCGGATCCGCGAACGGGCCTGCTCGGAGTGATCGGAATCAGCGTCCTGTTCATCTTGCCGGGGCTGGGCCTGTTGGTCGGTGGTCTCGCCCCCGACGCCGCCGAACTGATGCCCTGGCGACGGGGACTCGGCCTCACCGTGGTTGCAGCGGCACTGTTCCTGACGATGCCGTTGCTGGCAGTGGGTCCCCCGTTTCCGGCCGTATCGCTGGTGGCTGCGGATGTGCTGATCGCACACTTTACGTTGGCCGGTGTCTCGCTCCTGGTGTTGTTGGCCCTGGGTGGACAGCTGAGCCTTTCGGCCATCTCGCCGCGGGTACTGCCCGCCCTTCTTGCCGGCGGTGTGGCGATGATTGCAGTTCTGGCCCTGCTCCAACCCATGAGCGGAACCCTGCACGGACTGGCCCTCACGCCGGAGCGCGGGTGGGCCTTCGTCCTGTCGACGCTGGCTCTTCTTCCCTTCTCCCTGGCGGTGCAGCTCTGGCTGCGACGGGGAAGTCCGCTGGTGGCCAACGCCCTCGGCATCGCTGGGCGCGTAGTCGTCGTGCTCGTGCTGCTTCTGGGAATGCAGCTGGGTTTGTACCACCGGGTGCTGGTCTTCGTTCTCGGGCCGCTGTGTCTGATCTTCGTGGGGACGGAGATCCTCGCGGCGGCCATCTACGCGATCTCGCGCAATCGGCTGACCATCGCGGTCATCGACGCGGCGTGGCTGGCATTCGTTCTTGCCGCCATCATGCCGATCCGGGTCTGACCCCGGGCTCCTACAGGAGGCTGAGGAGTCGTTGCGCCTCCAAGGCGTTCAGGGAGGGCTTGTTCATCAGGTCCGCCAAGATCGCGGCTTCGGCTTCGGCGGCGGCGCGATCGGGATCCCGCGATCGTTGACCACGGCGGCCGTGCCTGGCAGCCGTCAGGATCTCGAGGGGCGCGTCGTCCCAGCCCGCCCTCATGAGAAGATTCCCCACGTCCTCGAGTGAAACGGCGATCAGGCGCCGACCTTGGAGGGCAAAACCGTCTTCCGAAGCCGCCATGATCCGATCGTCGCTCACGGCGGCCCGGACCGACGCCACACGCCCCCGGGTGCCGACCACGACCACCATGACCGACGGCTGCGTCTGAGTCTGGGGATGCTCCAGCGCCTCGCGTCCGCGCTGCATCAGGTTGCCCAGGGCGGGAGCACCGAGTGCGAGGAGCCAGCCCCCGGCCAGGCCCAGAACCAGGCCTGCGGTGAAAACCGTTCCCTGGGGGCGCTCGCGCATCGGCCGCTTGATCGGCCGATGGTCAGGTTCACCTGAGGAGTGCCCTGGCTGGGGCCGTCAACGAATCATTCGGTCGATCATGGCGCGATACGAGGCACTGGCAGCCAGCAGGCAGACGCCGAAGCCCTGCTGGCCCCAACGGCGTTCTCGTTCCCTCGTCGTCCACCAGACCAGGCCTTCCGCCGAGACCGGTTCCCCGTCCGGCGCTTCGAATCGCAGGCGGATGGAATCTCCCTCCGCCGGGACCGATTCGGTGCGGATGAATAGACCCCTGGAGCCCAGGTTTCGGATCTTGCCCTGGGCCCTCACGGGTCCGGCTACGAAATCGGTCTGAATGCGGGTTCGAATCCTGTCGTCGTTCATGAATGTGCAAGTCGGCAGACCGGGCCTCCCGCCGTGTGAGCCGCATCACCCGGGCCGAAATCCACCGAAATCGGACTCGCTGTGCTTTGCGAGGCGCTCGATCCACCATTTTGGGGCCTGGGCCATCATCGTGTTCAGGTCCCAGTAGTCGCGCCAGAGGGCGATCTTTCCGTTCTTCACGACATGGATCGTCACGAACTGATTGGTCAACACCTCGCCCGTCTCGAAGTGCCAGGTCTCGGTGTGCTCCAGGATCACGTTGTCTCCCTCGGCGACGACGCGGTGCAACTCGTGCTCGAAACGGACAATGGGATCGAGGCCGATGCGCAGTCGCTTCACCACGTTCTCCGGGCCGAGGGCCCCCGGGTCCGGGGACGGAACGTCCTCGTAGAACCCGTCGGGCGCGATGTGCGAGGCCACCCCCTCGAAGTCCTTGCGGTAGAGGCAGTTCCACATCGACTCGACCACGCGTTTGTTTTCCTCGACTCCCACGTTTGAAACCTCCGCGGCTCGCAGACCGTCAGGCGTAGCCGATTGGCCCGAGGTGCGCCAAGATCGATCGCATGGAGTTCGAGGCGCAGCGGCTCTGGCTTCCCCGAGTCGTTGCCCGGCGACACTCGAGTGGTGGGTCGTCGCGCTGCTCCTGTTCTCGGCGCTGCTCCACGCGTCCTGGAATGTCATCACCAAGTCGAGCGGCGACCCCCTACTCACCCTGTGGGTGGTGACGCTCACCGGCAGTATCGGTGCCGGGTTCGGCACCTTCTTCGTCGACTTTCCCCATCGGGACGCCTGGCCCTATCTGGTCGCCTCAATCGTTCTGCACTTCGGCTATCAGTTGTTTCTGGTCTTCGCCTATCGACTCGGAGATCTGAGTCAGGTGTACCCGGTCGCAAGAGGGATGGCTCCCTGCATCGTTGCGGGGTTGGCGGCCGCATTTGCCAGCGAGGTTCTGAACCGGACCCAGTGGTTCGGCCTGGCGGTGACCTCGATCGCGATCGGCAGCTTGGCGCTTGACGGGGGCGGGGCACGGCGTCGGGGAGGAGTGGCCCTGGCGGTCGCCACCGGATTCATGATCGGGAGCTACACCTTCGTCGACGGCAAGGGCGTGCGCCTGTCCGGCGATCCCTTCGACTTCATCGTCTGGATGCTGTTCCTGGATGGACTCCCCATCACCCTCGCCGTGCTCTTCCTCCGTTGGCGTCGGATCCCGACCTTCCTCCGCTCCGGCGCGGGGCCGGCCTTGGGAGGAGGCGTGATGGCCACCGTCGCGTACACGATCGTCATGTGGGCCATGAGCCGCGGCGGAATGGCGCACGTATCCGCTCTGCGCGAGACGAGCGTGATTCTGGCCGCCGTGATCGGAACCCGCGTTCTGGGAGAGCCCTTCGGGTTCCGGCGGATCGCGGCGGCGGTTGGCGTCGTGATCGGGATGGTTTTTCTTCAGTCCTAGTTTGTCTCGGGTGTCATCGGGCTTGCTGTCCGGTTCGCCTTCGAAGGGAAGGCTACGTCCGATACTGGCCAGTCGGGGAGCTTCGAGGCCGCTAGCCTTTCGACGTGAGCGAGGAATCGATCGAATACAGCCCGCGAAGCAGCCCGTTGGGAAGACTCCTGGTGGCGGGCACCCAACGCGGAGTCTGCTTGGTCGACTTCGGAACCTCCGACGGTGAGCTCCGCGAGCGCCTCGCCCGGGAATTTCCCTTCGCCGACTGTCGTGCGGTGCGCGGCCCGTTGGCGCGGTCCTGGGCCGACCAGATCGCCCGCTATCTGGACGGGAGAACCGAACGGATCGGCGTGCCCCTGGATGTTGGCAGCAGCCGGTTCCAGAGGCGCGTGTGGGCCGCACTGCGCCGCATTCCCAGAGGGGAAACCCTCGCCTACTCCGACGTCGCGAGGAAAATCGGGCGACCCACCGCCGCACGGGCGGTGGCGCGTGCCTGCGCGAACAACCCAACGCCGGTCGTGACGCCGTGTCATCGCGTGATCGAAAAGGACGGCGGACTCGGCGGCTGCGCGCGCGGTGTGAGGAGGAAACGAAGACTGCTCGAAATGGAGGGCGCTCGCTAGCCCTGATCCGAGATTGGAAGATGGCCCCAGATGCGGCGAGGAAGGTGTGCCGCTCGGAGGTTATCCGAGTCTCAGCCCGCAATCTGAGCATTCGATTGCATCCGCCGCAAGTGTGGCGCCGCAGGCCGGGCAGGCCTCCTCTTCGCCTTCGTCGAGGGGTGGCGCTTCCTCGGGGAGAAGCTGGGCGGCGATGGAGCCATCGAGTTCTCGGGCCGGGGAAGCGCACTCGCTCCGGACGTACAGCCCGAAGAGCTGAGCCTCGCCGAAGACTTTGGGGCGCTGCCCATCGGGGGCATCCGTGTCCGTGGCCGGCTCGACCCGGTGGGCGAGACCGCGCTCCTGGAGTGCCTCGGATAGGGCGCGGATCCAGGCGATGGGCGCCACACGCACGCACTCGAGCTGCGACGCCGGGGGAAAGGCTTCGATCTCCTCCTCCTCGCCGGGCAGGGAGTCGGCGTGTACGAGGTCGACGTCGCAGTCGGTGCAGCGTGTGACGACCGGCGTGTACTCCGTGCGGCACTCGGGGCAGAGCTTGTACAGCTCGGTGGACATGGCGGCCTCCTCGTCGCTCCCGCCGGCCACGGGTGCAGGTCGACTACGGGGCGACTTCGTCGAGGAAGCGGCCGATTCGCGAAAAGTAGCGGCGTCCCCCCACCGCGACTGTATCGTTGTGTCCGGCCCCCCGGATCGTCTCGAAGGTCTTGGGCTCTGGCGCTGCCTCGAAGAGGCGACGGCCGAGAGAGTAGTCGATCACCTCGTCGCGATCGCCGTGAAAAAAGAGGATGGGCGCGCGAACCCGATCGATCTTG
>JACZXC010000016.1 GCA_022571825.1 Myxococcales bacterium
AGACTCCCTGCGGTGAAGTCGCTGTTCCTTCTGCGCCACGCCCGGGCAGCCCGTTCTCCCAAGGGCGACCACGAGCGACCCCTCGATGAGCGAGGCCGAGACGAAGCTCAGCGCGTGGGACGCTTCCTGTCCCAGGCGGGTCCGCCGCCCGAGCTGGTCCTGACTTCCTCCGCGCTGCGCGCGCGCACCACCGCCGAGCTGGCCGCCGCGGCCGGCGGCTGGTCGTGCCCACTGCACCCGAGCGACGCTCTCTACCAGAGTTCCCCCGAGTCGATGTTGAGCGAAATCGCGACCCAGGAGGACCGGCTGGACCGCCTCTTGATCGTCGGCCACGAGCCCACGTGTTCGGATCTGGCCGGTCGGCTGATCGGCGGCGGGCGCCTCGAGTTTCCCGCGGCGACGCTCGCGCGAATCGACTTCGACGGCTCGCGTTGGCGCGACCTCGCGCCCGGCGAGGGCGGCCTCGCGTGGTTGGTGACGCCCGGTCAGATTCCAGTAGGCGTCGAGTCCCCCGCGGTATCCGTGCATGAGCTCGCCCGGTCCGCAGGGCTCGCGCCGGAGATCGAACGGAGATATCTGCTACGAGCGCTACCACTCATCCCGGCCGGAGCCGACACGGCGGACGTCGATCAGGGATGGCTGCCGGGCCAGCTCCTGCGCGAACGGATCCGCCGGGTTCGCAAGGAAACCGGCGATACCTATTTCCGCACCCTCAAGTGGGGCACCGGAGTGACGCGCCTCGAACTGGAGGAGGAGACCACAGAAGCGGTGTTCGATCGCCTGTGGTCACTGACCGGTGAATGCCGGGTTCGCAAGCGCCGCTACCAGGTTCCCGAGGGCGACCTGCTCTGGGAGATCGACGAATTCCTGGATCGGGATCTCTTCCTCGCGGAGGTCGAGCTCAACCGACCCTCCGATCGGCCGCCGTTCCCGGATTGGCTCGCCCCCACTGTGGTCCGTGAGGTAACCGACGATCCCCGGTATACGAATCGAGCGTTGGCCGAGCTGGGCAATGGCACTCCGAGCGAAGACTGAACAGCCGGCTCATTGGCTCGGAATCTGGAGCGCCTCGGGTAGGCTCCCCTCCAGGTAGGCCTGCTCCTCGACGCGCTCGGCGATCCGCCAGCCGTCGTCGGTGCGGATGAGCTTGTCCAGGTAGTAGGCGCCTACCGTGAACAGGTGAAGAGTGCCGTCGGACTTGGGAAAGCCCATGGGGTTGATGACATAGGTGCGCGACTGGGCCGTGTCGCCGTCGAGCTGGACCGTCGAGTTGCTGATGAAGTGCATCGTCATCGGAAACGCAGCCAGCGCCTTCTCGAGCCACTTCCGGACCTCGGGATAGCGGCCCTTGACGCCACCGGACGAGACGTAGTCCACCTGGGCGTCGGGGGTGAAGCAGGTGTCGAGTAAGGCCCAGTCCTTCTGGTCGATCGCCGACGTGTAACGGATCAAGAGGTCGTTGATCTGGATCCGGTCCGAAATCTCCTGGAGCGAAAGCGTCTGGTTGCCCATGGAGGGTCCTCCTTCGATCCCCGTACGATATCGCTTTTGGGCGACCTCAGAAGCGGGCGTTCGAGCTGCCTCCCGCCCGTGGTAGAGTCGGCGGCGGCCCAGATCCCAGAACGGAGGAATCCCGGCATGCCCGTCACAGAAGGCAAGAAGGCTCCCGCATTCACACTTCGAGACAGTACGGGGCACAAGGTCTCCCTCGCAGACTACGCGGGGCAGAACGTGGTTCTCTACTTCTATCCCCGAGACGACACACCCGGCTGCACTCAGGAGGCCCGCGGATTCCGCGACCGGTGGCGTAAGATCCAAAAGCTGAACGCGGTGGTGCTCGGCGTTTCGCCCGACGGACCCGAGGCCCACCAGAAGTTCGCCGCCAAGTACAAGCTTCCCTTCACCCTGCTGTGCGACCCGACCAAGAAGACCATGGAGAAATACGGCGCCTGGGGCGAGAAGATGATGTACGGGAAGAAGACGACGGGCGTGATCCGATCGACGGTGCTGATCGGGCCGGACGGCAAGGTGATCAAGCACTGGAAGCGGGTCGCGAAGGCGGCCGACCACCCCGCCAAGGTGCTGGAGGTCCTCGAGGAGAAGGCCTAGCCCGAGGAGGCGGACCCAGAGGACCCGACAGCGGTGAGTCTGCCCAGCCCGGATCGCCTGATCGCGATCGCGGAGACCCTGCGCATCGCCATCGCGGTGGCGACGACCTTGTTGCTCCTGGGCGGACTCGCGCTGCATTGGCGGCGTCGCGCCTCCCTCGCCCATCGAACCCGGGACGGGCTGTTGGCCACCCTGGCGCTGCTCACCGTCTTCGTCTGGTGGTTTCCCCGACAGGGAAGCTTCGGAGTCTGGTTCCATCCTTTCGACGCCTTCCACTACTACATCGGGGGTAAATACTTCCGAGAGCTCGGCTACACGCGAATCTACGAGTGCAGCGTACGCGCCGATGTCGAAGCGGGATACGGAACGCTGGTCTCCCGATCGACGATTCGCGATCTCGAGACCAACCGGCTCCAGAGCGCCCAACCCCTCGTCACCCAACCAGATCGCTGCAAGCCGCACTTCAGCGAGGCGCGGTGGCGCGACTTCACCCGGGACGTCGCCTGGTTCCGTCGGGGCCTGCCCTTCGAATCCTGGCTGCAGATCCGGACCGATCACGGGTACAACGCGCCGCCCGTCTGGGGGCTGTTGGGTACGCCTCTGGCAAGCACCGCCCCCGCCAGTGCAAGGCAGCTTCGATGGCTCACGATGATCGACCCGCTGCTTCTGGCGATCATGTTGGGCTCGGTGGCCTGGGCCTTCGGCTGGCGCACGATGTGCATCGCGCTGATCTTCTGGGGAACGAACCAGCCCGCTCGCTGGGAATGGGTCGGCGGCTCCATCCTTCGCTACGACTGGCTCGCGCTTTCCGTCGGTGGACTCTGCTGCCTACGGCGCGAGCGCCCCGCGGCCGCCGGCGTCCTGCTGGCCTACGCCACCTGCCTGCGCATCTTCCCGGGGATGATCGCCGCCTCCCTCGCCCTGACGGCGCTGATCCGACTGGCGCGAGAACGGTCGCTCCAGCCGACCGGGGCCCAACGGCGCTTCGGTCTGGCCTTTGCCGGCACCGCCCTGCTTCTGGTCGGTCTTTCCTCCGCCAGCGCGGGTGGCGTTCACATCTGGCGCGATTTCGTGGAGAACAGCCGCCGTCACTTCGATACGGCGACCGAGAATCGGGTCGGCCTGCGGCCGCTGCTCTCCTACGACCACGACAAACGCGCCGCGGTGACCGTCGACCCATCGCAGATCGACCCCTACGGCGAGTGGCGGGAGGCCCGGCGCGAGACCTTCGCCCGGCGCGAACCCGTCTACGCGGTGCTGGCCCTGGGGTTCGCGGTGCTGCTGGCCATCGCGGCGTCGCGTCAGCCCGATTGGGTGACCGCCATCCTGGGCGTGGGGCTGATTCCGGTCGTGCTCGAGCTGGGTTCGTATTACTACGCGATCCTCCTGGCCTTCGCCCTGCTGTGGACACGCTGGCCGTCGATCGGAGTCGGGCTCATGCTGCTCTCGACGGCCACCTGGCTCCTGCGATGCCGGGAGAGCAACTGCGACGAGGCGTCCGCCTGGAGCAGCTTCGCGATCCTGGTCTTTGTGTCGTTCGCGACACTGCGGGTTCTTCGAGGCCCTGCGCGGGCCCCGCGCCCCGCCCCCTGGTAGAGTCCAGATCGGGAGGAGTGCAACCATGCTCGACGTTGGAGCGACCGCACCGGACTTCGAAGTCCAGGATCACAACGGCAATACCATCCGACTGGGGGATTTTCGCGGAAAGAAGGTCCTGCTCTGGTTCTACCCCAAAGCCGACACCCCGGGCTGAACGATTGAGGGTCGCGAGTTACGCGACCGAATCGACGAGGTTCGCGCAGCGGGCCTCGAGGTACTGGGCGTCAGCTTCGACGGCGCGAAAGAGAACAAGGCGTTCGCGGAGAAGTTCGACTTCCCCTACCCGCTACTCTGCGACACTGACCGAACCGTCGGGATGGCGTATCACGCGGCCCGAAGCGCCGACGAGGGCTACGCTCGCCGCATCAGCTATGTGATCGACGAGTCGGGAGTCATCCAGCTGGCGTACAAGCAGGTCGATCCACAGACCCATCTGGAGCAGATCCTGGGCGACCTGTAGATTCGAGCGGCCGTGGGCGGAAAGGTCTTCGTCACTCGACGCATTCGGGATTCGGGGCTCGGTCGGATCCGGGAAGCGGGAGCCGAGCTGCGCGTCTGGCCGGGCCCGGAGAACGCGTGCCCGAGCCGGGAAGACGTGCTCGAGGGTGCGCGCTGGGCGGACGTTCTGCTGTCGCTGCTGACCGAGGCCATCGACCGCGAGGTCATGGCGGCGAACCCACGGCTGCGGGGGGTGGCGAATTTTGCGGTGGGTTTCGACAATATCGACGTAGACGCCGCGACGGATCTGGGAATCCCCGTGAGCAACACCCCGGAGGTTCTGACCGATACCACTGCGGATCTCACCTGGGCGCTTCTGCTCGCCGCGGCCCGAAACGTCTCGGCGGGCGACGTCTTCATGCGCAGCGGCCACTACCAAGCGTGGGGGCCCAATCTTCTGCTCGGCGAAGATGTCTCACCGGGTGGAGAGGGCCGGCGTAAGACCCTGGGGATCCTCGGGTTCGGGCGGATCGGTCGGGCCGTGGCCCGCCGCGCCCTGGGCTTCGACATGCGGGTTCTCGCTTTCGATCCCTTCGCACGCCAGGCAATCGAGGACGACGAACAAACCCAGTGGGCGGATCTCGACCCGCTGCTGCGCGAAAGCGACTTCGTCAGCGTCCACACACTGCTCTCCGAGGACACCCGGCACCGGATCGGCGAGCGCGAGCTCCGGCTGATGAAGCCGACGGCGTACTTGATCAATACCGCGCGCGGACCGATCGTGGACGAAGCGGCGCTGGTACGAGCTCTGCGGGAAAAGCAGATCGCGGGGGCCGGCCTGGATGTCTATGAGAACGAGCCGGCGCTGGCGGAGGGCCTGGCGGAGCTCGAGAATGTCGTCTTGCTTCCCCATCTGGGAAGCGCCACCCGCGGCACCCGGGATTCGATGGCGACCATGGCCGCGGCCAACGCACTGGCCATGCTCGAGGGGCAACGCGCGCCCCACTGCGTGAACCCCGGCGTCTACGATACAGCCGCCTTCCGAGGGCGATTCGCGTGAGCTGGCGGATGGACTCTCGGCTGCTTAGAGCAGCTCCTCTGGAATCGGGACGACCTTCGCGCGGAGATATTCGCCCAGGGTCTTGGCCTGGGGATCACTGCGCAGCGAGGCCGCCACGCCGTCGCCGAGCAGGCCCTTCACGACGAAGTTCAGTGCCAACAGGTTGGGCAGGGCGAAGCGATCGATGGCCAGATCGCGGGTCTCGGGCAGGAGATCGCGCAATCGATCCTCGGTGAGAAAGGCATCGAGCCAGCGATACGCCTCGGGCGTCCGCGCCCAGACCCCCAGGTTGGCGTTGCCACCTTTGTCGCCGGAGCGGGCGCCGCATAGGAAACCCAGGGGGACCTCGCGCGCCGGACCGGCAGGCACCGCGCCGGCGGTGGGCGAGGGGGCCTCGACGGCTGACCCCGCGGAGCAGACCTTCGTGGGCGGGATCGGAATCACCTCATCACCGATCGCGACGCGATGCTCGACAGCCGATGCGGGAACGAGTGCCGGCCAGTAGACGCCGAATTGAGATTCCCGACCGGGCGGACCCGTCATGGTGAAGCCCGGGTAGCTCGCGAGCGCCATCTCGACGGCGGCACTCGAGAAGGCGCGGCCCACTTTCTTCGGATCCGGGTCCTTCACGGCGATGGTCAGGTAGGCAAAGGCCTCCTCGTTGCGCTCCGGATCCGGTCGATCGCCCCTTCTCAGCGCGACGTGAGTCTCGGCGAACTGCTCGCGTCCACCCAGGTAACGCCACAAAGTCTCCTCGGCCAGCCGCGCCTTGGCCTCGACGTCGAGGCCCGGAATCACGAAGGTCACGCTATTCCGGAAGCCGCCCAGGTAGTTGATGCAGACCTTGGTGGTGGACGGCGGGGGCTCGCCGCGCACACCGCTGATCAGAACGCGATCCGGGCCCTTCTGGGTCAGCCGAATCGTATCGAATCGGGCGGTCACGTCGGGGTTCAGGTAGGCGGGCCCGGCGATTTCGTACAGGAGCTGGGCCGTCACGGTACCCACCGAGACCAGGCCGCCGGTGCCGGGATGTTTGGTAATGGCGAAGGTCCCGTCCGCATGCATCTCGGCGATCGGAAAGCCCGGATGTTCCAAGCCGGGCACCTCGTCGAAAAACGAGTAGTTCCCGCCGGTGCACTGGGCGCCGCACTCGATGATGTGGCCCGCCACGATGCCCGCCGCCAATCGATCCCAGTCGTCGCGTGCCCAGCCGAACTTCCACGCGGCGGGGCCCAGCACCAGCGCGGCGTCGGTGACGCGGGGACAGATCACGCATTGGGCGCCGCGTTCCAGCGCTTCCGCGATTCCCCAGCCCCCGAGGTAGGCATTGGCGGAGAGGACCGGTCGATCGAGGGCCGCCAGCGGCATCCCCCGGTCGAGGTGTGCCAGGGCCTCCCCGTCTTTCTGGAGAGACTCGAGCTTCGGCATCAGGTCGTCGCCCTCCACGTGCGCGACCACGGCGTCGAGGCCGAGTCGATCGTAGAGAGCGCGCGCGGCCTGGGCGCAGCCGGACGGGTTGAGCCCGCCCGCGTTCACCACGATACGGATGCCCCGCTCGACGCAGGCCCCGGCTACCTCTTCGAGCTGACGCAGGAACGTGCGCGCGTAGCCCAGGCCCGGGTCCTTCATCCGGTCCTTCAGCAGAATCATGAGCGTGAGCTCGGCGAGGTAATCACCGGTGAGGACGTCGATCGGCCCGTCCTCGACCATCTCGCGCGCGGCGTTCAACCGATCGCCGTAGAAGCCGCTGCAGTTTGCGATCCGAAGGACATCGGTCACGGGGAACGATCCTCGAATTCGGCCAGTGCACGGTCGCGAAGCGTCCCCATGGTTACGGGATCCACTTCGGGGGGCGTTTTTCGACAAAGGCAGCCATGCCTTCGGCAGCTTCGGTCGAGGCGAACAGCTTCGCGATCCGCTCCTCGGCGTAGGCGAAGGCCTCGTCCATGGGAAGGCGGGACACGGTGCGGATCAGACGCTTGGCTTCGGCGACGGCCTCGGGCCCGCCGCGTGCGATGGCATCGATCTCGGCACCGACGGCATCCGCGAGCTGATCCGGCGCGACAACCCGGTGGACTAGTCCGTAGCTCGCGGCCCGATCGGCGTCGAAGCGGTCGCCGGTCAGGAAGAGGCGCATGGCCTGGTGGATACCCAGCTTCGGCAACACCACCACCGAGATCATCGCTGGAATCAAACCCAGGCGAACCTCACTGAAGCTGAACTTCGCCGTCGAGACGGCAATCGCGATGTCCGCCGCCGCCACCAGGCCGAGGCCACCTCCGAAAGCGTGGCCGTTCACTGCGGCGATCACCGGCTTCGGGCCTTCCCACATGAGCTTCAGGATCTCGACGAAGGGGTTGGGCGCGTTGCCGCCCGTCGTGACCGCGTCGCCGCGGTCTTTGAGATCAGCGCCCGCACAAAAGGCCGGGCCGCTTCCGGTCACCACGATCGCTCGCACCTCGGTGTCGGCAATCGCCGCCTTCAAGTGATCACCGAGCTCGCGCACCAGCGGCGCGGACAGGGCATTGCGGTTCTCAGGAGAGTCGAGGGTGATCCAGGCCGCGTGCCCTCGTCGCTCGCTCCGCGTGGCCGACTGTGCCGTCAAGCTCCCGTCTCCGCGCTCGGGCCGACCACGATCATCACCGCGTCGTGCTCGACCATTTCGCCCGCCGCCACACGCACCTCGGTGACCATACCCGCGGCGTGGGCAATCAGCTCGTGCTCCATCTTCATCGCCTCTAAGACCAGGAGAACGTCGCCCCTCGCCACGCGGTCGCCCACGTTGACGCGCACCGCCCGCACGATCCCCGGCATCGGCGCGACGCAGCCCCCCGCGAGCTCCTCCTGGGCCGACGTCGCGAAACGCGGAATCTCTTCGAACTCGCTGGCTCCCAGTGAACTGCGCACGAATACCCGGAGACCGTCGACGGTGACGTTGAAGCGGCGGCGTACGCCATCGATCTCGAGATCCAGACCCCGTTCGTCCGAGCTCGCGATTCGCACCACCGCATCCGCTCCCCCTGCCTTGACGACGAAGGTTCCGTCGCGACGGGCGGCATAGCCGACCTCGAGGACGGCGTCGGCGGGCCCTCCTTGCATCCGGTAGCCCACGTTCTGCAAGTGTCCGGGGTGGTTGCGCCAGCCCGGCGGAATGCTCGAGGGCAGCGGACCCGACCCGCGACGCTGGGTACAGGCCCAAAGAGCGGCGGCGATCGCGTGGGTGGCTTCGATCTCGCGATCCCGCGCCGGTGTCCGAGACTCGGGAGGCAGGTGCCGCTCGACGAACTCGGTGTCGAGGGATCCGGCTTCAAAGGCCGGATGCGTGAGTACCGCCACCAGAAAATCGCGGTTCGTGGTGACTCCGCCCACGCCCAGACAGCGCAGCGCGCGCACGAGCCTGCGGATGGCTTCGCCGCGGGTCGGAGCGTGGGCGATAATCTTCGCGAGCAGCGGGTCGTAGTGAACGCCGACCTCGGTGCCCGCGGCGATGCCGCTGTCGATGCGGACGCCCGGTATCGACGGGGGATCCCACACAATAATGCGTCCGGTCGCGGGAAGAAATCCGTGGGCGGGATCCTCGGCGTAGAGACGCACCTCGATGGCGTGGCCCTCCATCCCGGCTTCCTGAATCTCATCCTGGGCCACGGGAAGCGGATACCCCTGAGCGACGAGAATCTGAATCTGCACCAGATCGAGGCCGGTCACCGCTTCGGTGACCGGGTGCTCCACCTGGAGGCGCGGGTTCACCTCCAGGAAATAGAAATCGCCGGACGGATCCAGCATGAACTCGACGGTTCCAGCGCCGAGATAGCCCATGGCCTTGCCCGCGGAGACCGCGGCCTCGCATAGGCGGTGACGCAGGGGCTCGTCGACGGCGGGCGAGGGGCCCTCCTCCACGATCTTCTGAAAGCGGCGCTGGATCGAACACTCGCGTTCGAAACAGTGGACGACCTGGCCTTGGGCGTCCCCGAGTATCTGGACCTCGACATGCCGGGGAGCCTCGAGATACCGCTCGAGAAGCAGCGTGTCGTCGCCGAAGGCGGCCTCCGCTTCCCGGCGTGCGGCCGCCAGGGCCTCGGGCAGGGCAGACGCTTCGTCCACCCTGCGCATGCCCTTGCCGCCTCCGCCGGCGCAAGCCTTGATCAGAATCGGGAAGCCCAGACGCCGGGCCTCGCGGGCGAGCTGCCGATCGGAGAGCCCGGCCGCCCCAGCACCCGGGATCACCGGAATCCCCGCCGCCTGAAGCATCCGCTTGGCCTCGATCTTGCTCCCCATCGCGCGCAGGGTGTCCACGGAAGGGCCAATGAACGTCAATCCCGCCTCCCCACAGCGCGCGGCGAACTCCGGGTTCTCGGACAGAAAGCCGTAGCCCGGATGAATGGCGTCGGCCCCCACGCGCCGGGCGGCGTCGATCACTCGATCGATCGAGAGATAGGACTCGGCCGCGGCTGCCGGACCCAGGCGCACCGCTTCGTCGGCGTCGGCGACGTGGGGAGCCGACGCGTCCGCGTCCGAGTAGACGGCCGCACTCGCGATCCCCATCTCCCGCAGGGCTCGCAGCACCCGCCGCGCGATCTCGCCCCGATTGGCGACCAGCACCTTCCCGAAACGTCGCGGTTCCATCCCCGTCACGCGCGCATCCCGCACCCGTTACATGCGGAAGACGCCGTAGCCCGGCGCCCCCTCGATCGGACCCGAGTGCACCGCAGAAAGACAGATTCCAAGCACCGTGCGCGTGTCGCGCGGATCGATGATCCCGTCGTCCCAGACCCGCGCTGTCGCGTAGTAGGCGTAGGACTCCGCCTCGATCTGTCGCTCCACGGCCTTGCGCAGCGCGCTGTCCGCCTCCTCATCGAAGGGCTCTCCCGCGCGCTCCGCCGCTCCCCGGCGCACGATCGAGAGCACCCCCGCCAGCTGCTCCCCGCCCATGACGGCGATGCGATGGTTGGGCCATGTGAACACGAACCGCGGATCGTAGGCACGACCCGACATCCCGTAGTTTCCAGCGCCGTAGGACGCGCCGATCATTACCGTGAGGTGCGGAACCGCACTATTGGATACGGCGTTGATCAGCTTGGCGCCGTCCTTGATGATCCCGCCTTCCTCGTAGCGGCGACCCACCATGAAGCCCGTGATGTTCTGCAGGAACAGGATCGGCGTGGCGGTTTGATTGCACAGCTGGATGAACTGGGCGCCTTTCTCGGCGGACTCCGAGAACAGGATGCCGTTGTTCGCCAGAATTCCCACGGGATAGCCGTGAATGTGGGCGTAGCCCGTGACCAGGGTCGTCCCGTAGGTAGGCTTGAACTCGTGGAAACGCGATCCGTCGACGATGCGCGCGACCACCTCCTTGGCGTCGAAGGGCTTGCGGACGTCCAGGGAGACGATGCCCAACAGCTCGTCGGCATCGTAGACCGGCTCTTCCACTGGCACGCGCTTGCTCCAGCCGAGCTTTCGCCAGTTGAGCTGAGCCACGATCTCGCGTCCGATACGGATCGCATCGTGCTCGTCCATGGCGAGGTAGTCGGAGACGCCCGAGAGGCGGCTGTGCATCTCAGCGCCGCCGAGCTCCTCCTCGCTACTCTCTTCGGAGATCGCCATCTTCACCAGGGGCGGGCCGCCGAGGAAGACCTTCGCCCGTTCTTTCACCATCACCACGTAGTCGGACATACCGGGCACATAGGCCCCGCCGGCGGTGGAGCTTCCGAAAACCAGGCAGAGGGTGGGAATGCGCTCGGCGGAGCGGCGCGTGAGCTCGCGAAAGCCGCGGCCTCCGGGCACGAAGATCTCGGCCTGGTAGGGCAGGTCGGCCCCTCCGGATTCGGTCAGATTGATGATCGGCAACCGGTTCTGCGCGCAGATCTCCATGGTTCGCGCGCTCTTGCGCGCGCCGTAGGGATTGATCGAGCCTCCCCGAACCGTCGGATCATTCGCAGTAACGACGCACTCGACCCCCGACACCACCCCGATGCCCGAGATCATGCTGCCCCCCAGGCCGAAGTCTGTTCCCCAGGCGCAGAGGGGTGCGATTTCGAGAAACGGGGAATCGCGATCCAGCAGCAACTCGATCCGTTCGCGCGCCATCAGCTTTCCGCGTTCCCGGTGCCGCCTCACGTACTTCTCGCCGCCACCCGCCCGGGCGAGTTCGAGCTGCTCGTCCAGGGTGGCGATCTGCTCCAGGAACCCAGCCCGGTTCTCGCGATAGGTGTCGGAGCTCGGATCGACGTAGCTCGGGAGGACTTCCATCGGTTGCGCGCCTAAAAGCCGAGGATCTTTGCCAGGTAGTGGATCATCGTCTCATCGGAGCCGCCCCCGATGCTGATCAGCCGCGTGTCGACGAAAGCGCGGCCCGCGATGCTCTCCTTCATGTATCCGTAACCCCCGTGGAGCTGGATGCACTCGTCGGCAACGCCGCGCGCGGTTCGTCCGCAGAATAGTTTGGCCATCGAGATCTCTGGAGTCGCATCCTCACCGCGAATGCGCTTGCGAACACAGCTGTAGACAAGCTCCCGAGCCGCAGTGATCTGGGTCAGCATTTCGATGAACTTGAACTGGGTGACCTGCATCTTGCTGAGCGTCGTCCCGAAGAGCTTGCGCTCCTCGGCGTACTTCCGAGTGGCATCCCACAAGTGCTGCGCCCCGGCGATCGAGCTGATGGCCGCGACCAGCCGCTCGTCCTGAAACTGCATCATCTGCTGCTGAAAGCCGCGACCGGGCTCGCCGATGGTGTAGACAGCGGGCACACGCACATCTTGGAAGTACAGCAGGCCCGTATCCGAGCCCCAGTTCCCGATCTTGTCCAGCAGCTCGAACCGGAATCCCGGGGTATCCGTGGGCACGATGATCTGCGAAAACCCGCCGTAGCCGGCATTGGGATCAGTGACCGCCAACAGGCACAGCCAGTCCGCCGTCGCCGCATTGGTGATGTAGATCTTGCTTCCGTTGATGACCCAGTCGTCACCGTCGCGCACGGCGCGGGTCTTGATGCCGGAGACGTCGGAACCGGCCTCGGGCTCCGTGACGGCGATGGCGCTCACCATCTCGCCAGCGATCGCGGGAACCAGAAACTGCTGGCGCAGCTCGTCGCTCCCAAACTGGTGGAGCGAGGGAGTCGCCATGTCGGTCTGGACGCTGATGCCCATGGTGACCCCCGCGTTGCCACCGCGGGTGAGTTCCTCGAAAAGGATGGCCGAATACGACCAGTCCAAGCCCGCTCCGCCCCACTTCGGGTCGAAGCGCAGGCCCAGCATCCCCAGATCGCCCATTTTCTTGTAAAGGCGGGTATCGAAGCGCCCGGCCTCGTCGAACTCCCGGGCCCGGGGCGCGAGCTCCTCCTCGGCGAACTTCCGCACCGTAGCGCGAAACGCCTCATGCTCCGGGGTATCGAAGAGATCCTCACCTGCCATCGTCGAGCCTCCGGGCGACGGTCGCCCGATCCAGAGGATACCCCGAGCCGCGCCCTCGAACCGGATTCTCAGGGCAGATCGGCGCGGGGGGCGCCCGCATCGGGCTCCGGGGTCGAATCCGACTCGAGGCTGTCGATGGGAAACCCCGCGGCAGCCCATGCATTGAGACCCCCGAGCGGGGGCCGAACCCGGGCGATCCCGCGCTGCATGAGCATCAGCGCCACCCGGGCGCTGGAGGCTTCATTGGGTCAGGTGCAATAGAGGATGATTTCGCGATCGCGTGGGATCTCCGCGTGTCGATCCCCGAGTTCGTCGACGTCGATCACGCGGGCGCCGGGAATCCGATGGGGCGCCAGCTCGAGCTGCAGCGGGTTCCGGAGGTCGAGGATCGAAATCGGCGCGCCTTCGTCGAGCAACTCCTTCAGCTCGTGGGGCTCGATCCTGGCAGCGCGAGGCGAACGCAGGAAACGCCGACGATTAGCCGGCTGTCGCCGCCGCCAGCACGCCGACGGTGGAGAGCGCGCCGTCGCCAGACAGAGCGGCGGTCGCGACGATCACATAGCCGTGGGGTACGACGATGTGTGTGAGGACCTCCACGTGGGAACCATGCTAGCGGTTGTGGGGTGTTCCCGATCGATCTCGTTCGAAGCGCGGCCTCGGTTGCGGGCGCTACACGCGCGAGGAGGCGCCCGTCGTCGGGAGGGCTAGGATCGGTCCCGTGCAAGATCTCACCCGAGCGGAGCGGCTACTCTTGATGAGATTCGTCTGCTCCTTCGCCTGGGCAGATCTCGTGGTGAAGCCCGCAGAACGGGACCTGGTGCGACAGCTGGTTCGCCGGCTGGAACTGAGCCAGGACGAGAAGCGGCTGGTCGACGGCTGGCTCGATTCGCCACCGCCGATCGAGTCCGTCGACCCCAAGCTGGTGCCCCGATCGCACCGCATGAAGTTTCTCCGCGCCATCGAGTCGATCGTTACGGTGGACGGCGAGGTATCCCCGGAAGAACGGGAGAACCTTTTCCTGTTCGCCGAGCTCGTCAAATAGCGCGTTCCCACTACCACGACCAGGAGTGCCAGGGGCCAGTCTGCGCCGGCGGCGCTGTCTCTGCCGCGATCCGAAACGGACATCTCTGCGTCCGCATGACGCGCCTCCTCTTGCGGACCCTCAAGGAGCGACTATTCGGATGGGGAACCCATCTCGGGATCCCCGGTCGAGGTCGTCCGGTGAGGGCGGTCGCCGCGGGATGCGGCGAACAGCTCGCGCACGATCGATACGAGCTCGCCGCTCTGCACCGTGGCGCGGAGCGGGTGATCGTCGTCGACCTCGATCAGTCGGACGAGCTCCCGATCACCGGCCGCCGCCAACCTGCGACTGTCTTCCACGTCGATGAGCTCGTCGCCCAGACCGTGAACGAGCCACACCCGCGCCCCCGCCGGAAGCTGTGCGGGTAGGCCCTGGCGCAGGGCGGCCTGGGCGAGCAGGAGCGTGGCACCTCGCCAGAGTCCGCGTTGCAGCATGGCCACCGCGACCGCGCCGCCGAAAGAGGAGCCCACCAGAATGTCGGGCCGAAACGACCCGGCGACTTCGGCCTGGACCGCCACGCACGCATCAAAGTTGCGCGTGTCCATGGCGGGCGTCCGGGCCTCGAAGTGCTGGGCCAGGAGCCCAGCCTTCGCTCCCTGGGGACTGCCCTCGAGGCCGTGGATGAACTGGACCCGCACCATCGTGATTCGACGCCCCAGGTGGACTCCTTCGCGGGGGCGGTCGCGAGTATACGCGGTGGCGCGCGGGGTTCGGGCCCGGCCGCCGATCTGGAACGCCCGCCGAGACAACGCTATCTCTCTGGGCTTCCGCGACTTCGAATGAGGACCCTCATGCGCACCGAGCTGTGTAAGCGCCTCGGCATCGAGTTCCCGATCTTCGCCTTCACCCACTGCCGGGACGTGGTCGCGGCGGTGAGCAACGCCGGGGGCTTCGGTGTCCTGGGAGCCGTGGGCTTCTCGGCGGAGCAGCTCGAGATCGAGCTCAAGTGGATCGACGAGCACGTCGGCGATCGTCCCTATGGCGTCGACCTCGTGATCCCCAGCAAGTACGACGGCCAGGGCGAGCTCGATGCGGAGAAGCTCGAAGCTCAGCTCCGCGCCGCCATCCCCCACGGCCACCGCGAATTCGCGGCCAAGCTACTGGCCGACCACGGGGTGCCCGGGCTACCGGAGGGGGAGAAGGCCCGGGAACTCCTGGGCTGGACCGCCGCCACCGCGTGGCCCCAGATCGAGATTCTTCTGGAACACCCCAAGCTGAAGCTGGTCGCCAACGCCCTGGGAACACCACCCGCCGACGTGATCCAGCAGATCCGGGAATCGGGCCGGTGGGTGGGGGCCCTGTGCGGCAGCACCCAGCATGCGCTGCGGCACAAACAGGCCGGCGTCGATTTCATCATCGCCCAGGGCACGGAGGGCGGCGGTCACACCGGCGAAATCGGAAGCGTGGTGCTCTGGCCCGAGGTGATCGACGCCGTGGCACCGACCCCGGTGCTCGCCGCCGGCGGGATCGGATCCGGCCGACAGATCGCGGCGGCCCTGGCCCTGGGCGCCCAGGGGGTGTGGACCGGCTCGATCTGGCTCGCGGTGCGGGAGGCCGAAGCCGCCCCCGCGCAGATGGAGTCCTACTTCACGGCCAGCAGTCGCGACACGGTGCGCTCGCGGGCCTGGACCGGCAAGCCCTGCCGGATGCTTCGCAATCGGTGGACCGAGGCCTGGGGCGCGGATGACACCCCCGATCCCCTCGGCATGCCGCTTCAGTTCATGGTCACCGCCGACGCCGTATCGCGAACCCATCGCTACGCGAATCAGGCCCAGGACGTGGCCTTCAACCCGGTGGGCCAGATCGTCGGGGCCATGAACGACACCCGACCGTGTCGAGAGGTGATTCAGCAGATGGCCGAGGAGTACGTCGACGCCGTCGACCGGCTCGACCAGTTGATGCCGGCCGACTGAACCCGGGATGCGCCGTCAGAAGTGGAACCCCACACCGAAGTGGAAGTGATTGGTTACGAGTACGGATGTGATTTTCGCGTCGCTGCCAGTCACGTCGTCGTCCCAGTTGGCGTCGAATTGGGTATGCCGGTACTCGGCAAAGACTGCCAGCCAGCTCAGGAATTGCACCTTCACGCCCGCGTGTACGTCGGATCCGACGCTGGCATCATAGGCGTCGGGCCGGTTCTATTGCTCTCGATCATCTAGGTCTACCTGGTTCGCGAAGTCAAGCTGAGGTTCCTGCGGTTCCGTGAACTACTGCTTCTCCACCTTGACCCGGTCGCCTTCGTCCACGTGCACGCGGTAGCGATCGCCGCTTTGGCACGTGACGAGGTAATCGTCCTCTCCGCGTCGCTCGGCGGAGAGCACCTGACCGCAGGGTTTTCCCTGCAGCGCGATCACGGCGAAGAGATCCCGCTTCACCTTGTCGTCGTCGCCGAACGCACTCGCCGCGAAGGACATCAGCGCCAGCCCGGCCATCCATCGCTTCCGTCGACTCATCGCTCCTCCCCTCGCGCGAAGATCTGCGCGAACTCGACCGGATCCGCGAGCTGATTCCACAGCGCCTCCCGCCCCGCCGAGAGTTTCGCCGCGAGTGCCCAATCCTCGTCCTGCAGCAACGTGCGCACTTTCAGAAGCAGCAGGTCGAATCGCTCGCGCAACCCCTTCAAGGAGCCGCCCCTTCTCTCGGCATGGTAGCGGCGCATGCCGTCGAGCAGGTCATCCACTTCGTTCTTGAGCGCGAGCTTGGTGAAGAACCCGAGGGCTTTCGTATTCTGCAAGCCTGCCTCCAGCGCCTCCAAGTCGAGCCCGCGAGACCTATTCGCAACCCTCGGCGCCTCCGCCACAACCGGGTCCTCCTCGCCGGGGACCGGGACGGGGACGGGTTGACGATCTGCCGCACCCGGGTGGGGAATGTCGTTGCCCGAGAGGCTCGAACAGGCCAGCGCCCAGGCCAACACCGCAAGGGCGGCGCCGAGCGACCTCTGGGAATTCCCCACCATCCAGTCAGCCCCCGGTTCCCCGACCCAACGAATCAGTCGAAGTCGTAGCCAGCCATGGGGCCCACGGCGATCACGATCCGGTGACCCGCGCCGGGGTCTCACGATGCATGGGCGTGCGATTTTTGCCGTCCGGGCGCGCCAC
>JACZXC010000289.1 GCA_022571825.1 Myxococcales bacterium
AGCACGCGATCCCTCTGCCCGCGACGTTGAGCATGCTGCTGGGCGAACGGATCGGTCAACATGCATCCGGCGCAAAGATGCACTTGTACAGCGCCTATCCCTTCCCTTGGCGCAGGGAGGAAAGCCGAAAGCTATTCGACGATCCTTTTGTCAAGGAGGCGTGGAAGGAGCTGACCAGGAAGCCCGAGAAGGCCTTCTACAGGTTCAGCGAAGTGAATGGCCGTCCGGTGCTGCGCTACGCAACCGCGGATCGGATGCGCCCCAGCTGCGTCAGTTGCCATAACTCGCACCCGGAGACCCCGAAGAATGACTGGAAGAGCGGGGATGTCAGAGGCGTGCTGCTGCTGGATCTTCCGTTGGGGCGTGTCGCTCTACAGGCGCAAGCTGCCATCAGGCAAGCCGGCGTCCTGAGCCTATTGCTGGGCTCCCTCGGGCTCTCAGGCCTGGTCCTGGTGATCGGGAAGCTGCGGCGGACTTCGACAGAACTGAAAATTCAGGCCTACTACGACAGCCTGACGGGGTTGCCGAATCGACACCTTTTCAAGGAACGGCTACAGCGAACCCTGGAAGTGGCCAAGCGACGCGGTTTCATGGTGGGCCTGCTGTTTCTCGATCTCGACCGCTTCAAGGAGATCAACAACAGCCTCGGTCACAGTGCGGGGGACGCGCTGCTCCGCGAAGTCGCTGCGCGCTTGCTGAGGAGCCTGCGACCGGGCGACACGGTCGAGCGCCCGGACTCCAACGACGCCGAGACACTTGCCCGGATCGGAGGGCACGAGTTTACGATCCTCCTCTCAGAGCTCTCGCAGGCGCAGGATGCCGCCAAGGTGGCCCGACGGATGGTGGCGGCACTCTCGGAACCGTTCGTGCTCGCAGGGCAGGAAGTGTACCCCAAGGTCAGCATCGGGATTGCCGTCTTCCCGGAGGATGGAGAGGACGCGGAGACCCTGATAAGGAATGCGGACACGGCGATGTACCAGGCGAAGGGTGACGTCCGGAATGATTTCAGGTTCTATGAGAAGGCCATGAACGTCGAAGCCAAGAGAAAGCTTCGACTCGGCAACCGGCTGCGCCAGGTGCTGCAGCGCCAGGAGTTGGCCCTGCACTACCAACCCCTGCGCGACGCCGTTACGGGAAACGTGGTGGGCGCCGAGGCGCTGCTTCGTTGGGATGACCCCGAGGCGGGTCTGGTGTCGCCCGAGGAGTTTATTCCGATCGCCGAAGACACCGGCTTGATCGTCCCGATCGGCGCATGGGTGCTCCGCACTGCCTGTGCGCAGGCCCGGGCGTGGCAGGACGCCGGTTATCGAAGCATCCGCATGGCGGTGAACGTGTCCGCCAATCAGCTGCGGCAGCCGAATTGGGCTCAGACCGTGGCGCGCGTCCTCGAGGAAACCGGGCTCAGCCCGGCAATTCTGGAGCTCGAGCTCACCGAGACAGCGATCCTGGCGAACGACGACGCGACGGTCGTGAACCTGCGGTCTATCCACGAGAACGGGGTCGGGCTTTCGCTCGACGACTTTGGAACCGGGTATTCGTCCCTCTCCCACCTGAAACGCTTCCCGATCGGCCGGCTGAAGATCGACCGTTCCTTCGTGGCGGAGATCGCGCCGGGACGGGACTCGGCGCTCGTCGAGGCGATTCTCGCGATGGCGAAGAGCCTGAAACTGGATGTTGTAGCGGAGGGCGTGGAAACGGAGTATCAGGCGGAGTTCCTTCGCGAACGCGCCTGTAACGAGCTTCAGGGGTACCTCATCGGTCGGCCGGTTCCCGCAGCGGAGTTTCGTCGCTTCCTCGAAAAGGAAAAGGGCGAGGAGTCGTCCTCAATGAAGGTCGGGAGCCTCGATCCTCCCCAGGAGCACCAGGAGGACGGCTACGAGCTGTGAGCGGCCTTTGGCCGGGGCTCGTGCGGTTCCTTGGGGACCCGAAGATCCCGCTGGATACCAACGGAGTCGAGCGCGCCCTACGCGGTGTCGTCGTCGGAAGGAAGAATCACTACGGGAGCCGTTCGGAGCGAGGGACCCGCGTGGCGGCGCTCTTCTACTCGCTCATCGAGTCGGCGAAGCTGTGCAGGGTCGAGCCGCGCGCCTATCTACGGGAGGCCACGCTGCGAGCCGTCCGGAACCCGGGCACGGTCACCCTGGCGCGCGAACTCAAGTCGTCGGAATCCTGAGAGAAATGCGGCGGTTGACCTTTCGGCCGTGAATACGCGAGAATCGTCGAGGACTTACACTGATCTGCACGTTCATGAGTAGGACGACGCTGGGCAAGCGTTCCCACGACTCGTCACCGAACTCTGCTTGGTAGGCCTCGAAGCGCCAGCTTCACATGCTGAAAGCTCCGGAGCTCGCGTGGGGCTGCCTCGGGTCGTCGAGGTCCACACGGCACACGCAGGAACCTATAATGCCTGCCATGAAGGTCTACACCATGTCCGGCTCTCCCTTTGGCTGGCGGGTGCAGCTGTCGCTGCACGAGAAGGGACTGGCGTTCGAGACGGTGATCCTCAGCATCGCGTCCGGTGACCTTCGCTCCGAGGAGCACCTGGCGCGCTGCCCCCACGGCGAGGTCCCGGCCCTCGAGGACGGCGACGTCACGCTGTGCGAGTCGAGCGCGATCCTGGAGTACGTCGAGGAGCTCCACCCGGAGCCGACGCTGCTGGGCAAGGACCCGGCGGCGCGCGCCGCCGTGCGCCGGGAGGAGCTCGAGTGCCTCGAGCACTACGCGCGGGTGATGCTGCCTGCCGCCCAGCAGATCTTCTTCCGCAAGCCGGAAGAGCGCGACCAGGAGCTGATGCGGACCGGGCGCCGGATCGCCGCCGAACAGCTCGACCGTCTGGAGGCGCGCCTCGCCGGTCACGGCGCGCCCTTCGTGCAGGGTCCCGAGCTCACCCGCGCCGACCTCACCTGGCTGCCCTTCATCGAGTTGGCGGCCCGGGGCGAGATGCCGCTCGACGCGTCGCGCACGCCGGCGCTGATCGCCTGGCGCGATCGCCTCCGCGAGCGACCGAGCTACGTCCAGACCTACCCGCCGCACTGGCGGAAGTAGCACCGACCGCGCAACGCCTGGGCGCGGTCGTGATCGCAATCGGAGATTAGCGGTGACGGAGGGGCGCGCCGCGGGCGAGCGCGTCCTCATCGTCTCCGGCGCGCTCCTCGACCCGTCGCTATGTGCGCGCAGCGAAGCAGCGCTACGGGTCCATTCAGTCGCTTGGCCTCACTGGACCGAACGCCGGAACTCCGGCGGGTACGGGAGGCGATTCCTCGGCATCGTGATTTCTCCTCTCCCGAGTGGTGAGGTATTCACGAAACCGGGGCAACTCCATCGTGGATGGGTGGAGCCGCGCGGACACAAGCGGCGGCGGGGCGGCCGGGATAGCGGGGCGGGGCGCGACGATTCGGCTCAATCCGGCTCGGGATCGGCGCGGCGGAAGTAGCGGTTCACCCGGTCGAAGGCCGTGTAGGCCTCGATCTGCTTGTAGCCGCGTTCCTCGAGGAGGGCTTTCACCTCCTCCCTCCTGCCCTCGACGACCAGGAGATCCGGGCGGAAGCGCTCCACGTCGAATCCCGCGAGCGCCTTCGCCTCGTGACCCTCGATGTCCATCGACACGAGATCCACCTTCGTTACGCCCTCGCGGTCGAGCAGGTCATCGAGGGTCGTCGACGGGATCGAGATCTCGACCGTCTCCATCGGGGGTCCGAACATCCGGCCGCTGGCCATGTCCGGGTCCGCGGAGGAGAGACCGAGGCCCGGCGAGCGGTAGAAGCGCGCCTCGGGCGAGGTGTGGTCGGTCACGAGGAACTGGAAGAACTTCGAGCGCGGGCGGTCGGCGGCCCAGCCGCCCGCATAGTCGGGCAGCGCGTCGACCCCGATCCCCGCCCAGCCGAGATGGTGCTCGAGGTAGTAGGTGTTGTTCGACCGGATCGGCCAAGCGCAGCCGACGTCGAGAAAGAAGCCGCCTTCCCGGTCCTGGAAGAAGTGCCGGATCAGGACCTCCTCGGCGAACCGCGAGTACCGGGGCTCCTCGGCGAGGATCCCGGTGCGGCCCGGCGCCTTGCGGAAGACGTCCAGCTGCATCTGGATGGCCCGCTCGAGACCGGCCCGCGTCGCGGGGGGGAGGTCCGGCGCCTCGAGCCCGGGACCGGCCACCGACGGCGGATCCTCACTACAGGCGGTGCCGAGGAGGCAGGCGATCGCGACAAGCGCGCGCATCGGGGTCGGCGCCTGCGTCATGCGCCAAGCCTACCGCAGCGCCCGAGGGCTTAGGAAGGATTAGCCCCGAAAGCGGGGGTATAATTCACCCGCATGGTCACTTCGTGATCACCGTTGACCAAAGACGAGTTGACTATGCGACCTTACTGGCCTGAGGCGAAAGTCCGTGAGGCACCTCTGAGGCACCAGAAGTCAGCGTAAGTGCCTGATTGCGTTAGGATGGACGCGGGTTCGATTCCCGCATCCGCCCTCCCCTTTGGTTGTGCCAGACTCATTCAACTAACGGATGGGGACCGCGAGAGGCTGCCCTCTGGGACCGATGTCCGATGGCCGAACACAGCCGCCTGGAAGCGATTCCAGATGGTAGAAGGCCGGCCTGCTGAAATCTGACTCTCCGCGAGGAACCTGGGAGCTCACGGAGGCCGGAACGGAAGCGGCCAA
>JACZXC010000017.1 GCA_022571825.1 Myxococcales bacterium
GGTACGGCATCTCCACACCAGCGGCCCGGGAAGCGCTGGCGGCGGCAGCGAAATCCGGCCTGGAGCTCGAAACCACGTACACGGCCAAGTGCCTGGCGGCGATCCTCGGGCGGGCCCGACGCGGCGAGCTGCCGTCAGGGCCTGTCTTGTTCTGGAACACCTGCAATGGAGTGGACGTCGCCGAGAGAGCGCCGCGACCCCTCGACCCCAGCGCCCTTCCCAGACGCTTCCGCGATCTCCTGGGCGATTCCCCCGGCGACTGACCGGTCGCCCGGGGGCTCCGCCACGGTCGGCAGAGCCCGCCGAAGATGCCGCGCGGCGTGTGCCGATAGCGGCGCGGATTGCGGGGTGGTAGGAAGAGAGCTGCCATGAGCCCCCGCCGTGCCTCCCCTCTGTCTCCCGCGAGGGCCACCGGTTCCCGCTTCGCCGCGACCCGACGCAGCTTCTTGGCGCTCGCGGGAAGCACGGCCGCATTCACCGCGCTGGCCCAGATCCGCTCGCCTTTCGTCCTCGCCGCACCGACCGGCGATCGCCTTCGGTTCTTCGACGAGAGGGAGGCCGAGATCCTCACCCAGATCATGGAACGAATGGTCGACACGGGATGCGCCGACGCGCCGCAGGTGCGCGACATCGGGGCGGTGGCCAGCGTCGATGCCCTGTGCGCCTCCCTCGACCCCGAGCTCGCGGGTCCGCTTCCTCTGCTCATCCGCGCCTTCGACCTGGGCCCGTTTCTGTTCGACTTCCGCTTCTCTCGGTTCACCGGGCTCTCCGACGCGGAGAAGGACGAGTCCATCGCGGGGTGGATGACGAGCCGCATCCACTTGCGCCGGGTGGCGTTTCTGGCGCTCCGCAACCTCTGCTTCTTCGGCTACTACAGTCAAGACGAGATCTGGCCCCTGATCGGCTACGCCGGACCGCTTCTGTGATCGAGAAGCTTCTCGAGCGCGGCGGTGATCGGGTGGAATCCGCCGACGTCTGCGTCATTGGGTCCGGCGGCGGGGGCGCCGTCGTCGCCGCCGAGATCGCCTCGGCGGGCCGCTCGGTCGTCGTCCTCGAGCAGGGACATCACTGGACCCGCGCCGACTTCGTCCAGCGTGAAGACCAGATGCTGCCCCGGCTGTTCGAGGAAGCCGGGATGCGTCAGACCGTGGACGGCGGTGTGACGGTCCTCCAGGGCCGATGCGTCGGCGGCTCCACGGTGCACAACCTCTGCTACGCGTTCCGTGCGCCGGAACCGATCGTCGACATGTGGCGCGAAGAGCACGGCTTGGACCAGCTCACACCTCGCAGCCTCGAGCCCTCGTACCGCCGCGTAGAGGCGAACCTTCGGGTAAAACCCATTCGCGAAGACGAGGTGAACTCGCTCAACCGCCTGATCCGAGCCGGAACCGAGAAGCTCGGATACTCCGGGTTCGTGACCCACCACAATCGCGAGGGCTGCGTTCGTGCCGGATACTGCATACTCGGCTGTTCCTACGACGCCAAGCAGTCGATGCTCGTGACTTATGTTCCGCGGGCAGACCGGGCCGGGGCGCGCATCTACGCGAACGCCCGTGCCGAGCGAATCGAGGTGGAAGGCCAACGGGTACGCCGGGTCCTCGGTTCCATCGTGGACCACAGCGGCCGTTCCCGGGGCTCCATCGAGGTGAGCGCCCCGGTGGTGGTTCTGGCCGCGGGGGCGGTGAACTCGCCGGACCTGCTGCTGCGCAGCGGCATCGCAAACCGGAGCGGTCAGGTCGGCAACAACCTCCACCTGCATCCGTCGGTGATGGTCGTGGGGATCTGGGACGAACCCATTCACGCCTATCGCGGAATTCCTCAGAGCTACTACATCGACCAGTTCATCGACCTCGCCCGGGATCCCCACTCCGGCACCGTACTGATGCCCATCGCCGGTTTCCCGGTGCTCACCGCGGTGAATCTTCCGGGCTTCGGTCGCCGCCATTTCGAGCATATGCGGGACTTCGCGAAGATGGGCGGTCTCATCGTCCTGCTGCACGATCGAAGTTCGGGTTCGGTCCGGAACGGGAGCCTCGGAAGACCCGAGATTCGCTATGCACTCGAGGCTGGCGATCGACGTCAGCTCGCGGAAGGCTTGGTGCACGGCGCGGAGATTCTGTTCGCTGCGGGCGCGCGACGGGTGGTGGTTCCCACCCAGCCAGAACCCTTGGTTCTCGAGCGCGGCGATGGTCTGAGCGCCATCCCCTCGGAGATCGGCGAGGGCGATGCGCCCATCACCTCCACCCACCCCCAATCCACCTGCCGCATGGGCGGCGACCCGAATACCTCGGTGGTGAATGCCTTCGGGGAAAGCCACGAAGTCGCGGGCCTGTTCATCACCGACATGAGCGTATTCCCAACCTCGCTCGCGGCGCCCCCCCAGATCACCACGGCGGCCCTCGCCGACCGCACGGCCCATCACATCTTGGCCCGCTGGCTCGAGTTCGCGGTGTGAACTACATCCCGGGGGCCGCCCAGCCCCTGATGGCGGTGGAATTCGTGCTGCCCGATCTCCGACTACGCCGTCAAAGCCGCCATGATGACCTGGCGTTGGGTCCAGCGGAGTCTGGCGGCAAGCTCAGGTGTAGGCTCAGCCCGGGAAGCTCAGGTGTAGGCTCAGCCCGGGATGGGCGACAATCCCGCGAAGGACGCCAGAACGTCGGTTTCCGTGAGCATCCCCACCAGCGTGTCTCCGTCGACCACCGGAAGACAGCCGATCTTTTGTTCGGCCATGACCCGGGCTGCCTCCCGCACCCCGGCGTCGGGCTCGATCACGATGGGCGGCGCGGACATGACCCGAGCGATCTCGACGACCGTCAGAAACGCGCGTCGCTCTTCGTTGCCGAATTCCGTCAGGTTGGAGAGCGACGCCCGCAAGAGGTCGCGTTCGGATACCACGCCCACGAGCTTGCCGGCGTGGACGACGGGCATGTGGCGCACCTGCCCCAGCGTCATGATATCCTCGACCGTCGAGAGCGTGTCGCCGTCGCTGATCGTGACGATCTTTTCTCGCATGATGTCACGAACGCGGGTTCGTCCCATGAAAGGCAGTTTACTCGATGGCGCGTGAGCAAGGGAAAGAAACGACCCCGCGGTCGGCGCGGACCGATCCGGAGCCGACGGAAGAGGATGAGGGGAAGGCGACCCTTTCCGCGCTTCCGGAACTGCTTCGTCGGGTGGCCGGCATCGGGCTCTCCGGTTTCTTCCTGACCGAAGCAGCGGTTCGAAAGACCCTCGGCGACACGCTTCCCAAGGACTGGATCGACTTCGCCGTCGAGCAGAGCGACCGCACGCGCGCCGAGTTCATCGAACGCCTCAGCTACGAGGTCGCCAGGAGCCTGGAGAACCTCGACCTCGCTGCCCTGCTCAGCAGCTTGCTCGAGGGACGCACGCTGGAGATCAAAGCGGAGATCCGGCTCGGGGAAAAGAACCAGAGCTCCGGAACCGGGCTTCGGATCGAAGTGAGCCGGAAACGGGAAAAGCGGTGAACGCGCAGCGGCACGAGGCCCCGATCGGCGCGATCGCACAGTGGATCCTCCTGTCGTTGCTTCTGTTCTACGCGGCGGTGATTCACTTCGGTATCGGTCCGACTCCCCCCGGCGGCGCCACCCACTGGTTCCACCCGCGCGGATTCCTCTTGCGCTGGGAGATCCTGGACCCGCTCCTCGCGCATGTCCTCCCGGCAATCGTGGGACTGGGCTGCGTCGCGGTGGTACTCGCCGTGACCATCGCGATCATCGGAGATTCGTCCATCGCCACCGCCCTGGCGGCGTCCTGCGCGGTCGCGGTTCCGCTGTTCGCCTACTACGGGGTGGAAGCGGATTCGGTCTGGCGTTTCTTCCACTGGCGTGCCTCGGCGGTGATCATCCTCAGTGCCGCCTGTCTTGGCTTCGCCCTGGCGGCACCGCGGCTCGCGGCCAGCTGGCTGCAGCTCTCGTGGCGATGGCGGGGCGCAGTCTACCTTCCGGTCTTCCTCGGGATCGTCGCGCTCATGTCCAGCGCCACGGGAACCGACTTCTCGCTGAAGTTCTCGCTCTCGCCCTGGCCCGCCATCCCCGTGTTCGGCCTGGAGGCCGGCGCCGCCTGCATCGCTATCGCCCTGGCGGGGGCGACCCTGGGGGTCCTGGGGCTGGCCCGGGCCCACGGGCGTCCCGCCGCCACCGCGGGGGCCATCGCGCTGACCGGGATCGGCTCGGCTGTTGCGGCACCGGCGCTCTTGCTGTGGGCGGGGCACCAGACCCATCTGTTCCCCTTTCGCGACGGCGCCGCGACGGTCTGGGTGTTGGGCGTGGCGTGGGGGGTGATCCTCACGGCGGTGTTCCACATGCGCCGAGGGGACGGTGCCACGCGGCTGGCCCGAAGGGGTCGCCAGATCGCCCTGGGAGCGGCACTGATCGCGGTCCCCCTGTTGGCCGGTCACGCCCTCTCCCGTTGGGACTACTTCACGACCCGAGAACACCGGGCCGGCCGGATCATCGACGGGCTCCAGGCCTACTACGAGCGCGAGCAGATCTACCCCGATACGCTGGCGCAACTGATCGAGACCGCGGATCTCGATTCGATCCCCCGCCCCCGGATCGGTTTCCCGGTCTTCACCGACGGCGACTTCCGGTACCAGAGTTTTGGCACGAGCTACATCCTCGACTTTTCCGCACCGCGCTGGGTGCAGTGCGCGTACAACCCTCCCTGGGTCGAGGATGAAGACGGGGACGACACCGGCGACGCCGACGGCGAGTCTCTCGGCGGGGCCTGGTCCTGTCCTTTGGAGCCGCCCAGGCTGTGGTGAGTGTGTGGTGAGCCCGTCGTGAGCGCACTTCCGCGGCGGTCGATCTCCGCGACCGAGCGGCTGTACCGCGCCCGCCGGATCAGCTCCACCTTCGGCCGCATCTACCTGGGAGCCAAGGCCCACCGCTTCATCGCGCGGCGGCTGAGTCCGCCGGACATGCGGGCTCGCTGGACGCAGTTCAACCTGTCCAGCGCCCGATCCATCTACGAGGTTGCGATCGAGCTGCGCGGCCTGATCCTCAAGGGTTGCCAGTTTCTGGGCTCCCGGGCGGACGTCCTTCCCCGGGAATATGTGCGGGTTCTGTCCCGGCTCCAGGACAGAGTGCCTCCCAGAACCTTTCCGGTGGCGCGCGCCATCGTGGAGCACGAACTCGGTCGCGAGCTCTCCGAGCTCTTCGAGGAATTCGATCCCCAGCCGATCGCGTCCGCCTCACTGGCCCAGGTCCATCGAGCGCGACTGAAGGGAGGCCATCGGGTCGCGGTGAAGATCCAGTATCCGGAGATCGAGAGCTTGATCCGGGGCGACCTGGCCAACCTGCGATTCCTGTTTCGTGCCGTCGGCTGGGTCGAGCGCGACTTCGATCTGATGCCCCTGATCGACGAACTCGCCGACTGTGTTCCCCGCGAACTCGATTTCGTCAGCGAGGGCCGGAGCGCCCAGACAGTGGCAGAATTCTTCAAGGATCGGGACGACATCGGAGTCCCCGAGGTCTATTGGCCGTTCACCACGCGCCGTATTCTCGTGATGGACTTCGTCGACGGCATCAAGATCAGCGACGTGGACCGCCTGCGAGAGGAAGGAATCGATACCCGCCGTATCGCACAGATCCTGGTGGAATCGTATTGCGAGCAGATCCTGGTTCGGGGCTTCTTTCACGCAGACCCGCACCCCGGAAACATCTTGGTTCAGCGCACCGCGTCTGGGGATCCGCGCCTGGTTTTCGTCGACTTCGGTCTGACCAAACGTCTCCCCCCCCGATTTCGCGAGGGAGTGGTGGCATTCGCCGGCGCCCTGCTTCGCGGGAACGCCAATGCGATGGCGGAGGCGCTGCTCGCGCTGGGATTCGAGACGCGGGACGGACGTCCCGAGTCGCTGACCGAGCTCTCGCGGTTGGTGCTCGACGCCGCCGTCGAGTTCCGGGAACGCTCCACCCCGCGTCGCGACATGGCGGCGGAGCTGGGTCCGAGGATTCCCGAATGGATCCGCGCGAATCCCCTGGTGCGCGCCCCGGGGCACATCGTGCTGCTGGGACGGGTGTTGGGACTGCTTTCCGGCGTGAGCCGAACCCTCGACTCCGAGGTGGACCTGGTACGAACGATCCTGCCCTACGTCCTCAAGGGCTAGCAGGCCGAGACCTTCTACTTCCGCGGCCTTCGGCCTTGGAGGCCTCCGCGCAGCGGTCTCAGCGACAGCGTTCAGCGAGGGTGGGAGTCGGCCTCTGGGCCGCGTTACTTCGCCTCCGCCCCCCTCGCCGCATCCGAGGCCCCTTCCCCAATTTCGGATCGGGGCGAGGACCCGATCGCGTCACTCGTCCGGCTCGCTTTCCCGCGTGAAGGTGACGAAGGCCATGCTCGGCCGCTTCGAAGAATCGCGCATCGCGAACTGCATGCTGTCGAAGGTCCAGCCCCGATTCGTCCACTCGTTCAGGATGGACTCGATCGCCTCGTCGGTCACGGTGCCGGTTTCGACCACCTTGTAGCGAAGGGCCACGGCCGCTACCCCGACAACCTGGCGGCCACATCCATCGCCGCGTAGGTGAGAATCCAATCGGCCCCGGCGCGTTTGATACCGATCAGCGCCTCGTCCATGGCGCGATCGCCGTCGATCCACCCCCGCTCCGCGGCGGCGCGGATCATCGAGTACTCGCCGGAGACGTGGTAGGCCGCCAGGGGTACCCGGAACTCGCGGCGCGCCGCGGCCAACAGGTCGAGGTAGGGAAGCGCGGGTTTCACCATCAGTACGTCGGCCCCTTCTTCGAGGTCAAGGCTCATTTCCCGGAGGCACTCGCGCGCGTTGGACGGATCCATCTGGTAGCTGCGCCGGTCCCCGAAGCGGGGCGTGCTCTCGACGGCATCTCGAAATGGACCGTAGTAGGCACTGGCGAACTTGGCCGCATAGGCCAGGATGGCGACCTGCTCGAAACCGTGGGCATCCAGGCTGCTGCGAATCGCGGCGACGCGACCATCCATCATGTCGGAAGGAGCCACGATGTCGGCGCCGGCACGCGCATGGGAGAGTGCCGTGGCCGCCAGGCGTTCCAGCGTCGGGTCATTGGCGACGTCTCCCTCCTCGACCAGACCGCAGTGCCCGTGATCCGTGTACTCGCAGAGGCACACGTCGGTAATCACGCACAGGTCGGGTTCCGCCGCCTTGACGACGTCGACGGCTCGCTGGACGATTCCCCCGGTTGCGTCGGCCCCCGAACCGCGCGCATCCTTGTCGGCTGGAATTCCGAACAGGAGGACCGCCGGAATGCCGGCGTCGACCACGCGTTTGACCTCGGGTACCAGAACGTCGACGGAGCGGCGGAACACACCCGGCATCGACACGACCGGCTCCTGCACCCCGCTGCCCTCGACCACCAACAACGGAAGGATCAGATCGTCGCGGGAGAGTCGCGTCTCGCGAACCATACGCCGAAGGGTTTCGGTGCGCCTCAGCCGCCGCAATCGGGTTTCGGGAAAGCTCATCGCGGTCCTCTCTCCTGGGGTCGCCCCCCCTGCGCCACGCGCTCGGCCAGTGCCTCCACGAGCTCGGCGGCGCCGGCGCGCTCGGGCATCACGTCGGGCGCCAGCCCCACATCCCGTAGCGCCTCTGCGGTAACCGGGCCAATCGAGGCGATCCAGCACCGCGCCGCCGCGGCGAGGGCGGCCCCGTCGAGCAGCGCTCTGAAGTGTTCGACCGCCAAAGGGCTCGTGAACGTGAGGATCTGGATCTCGCCGGCGATCAGGGGCGCGCGAACCGACTCGGGGTCCAGATCGGGCGGTGCGCTGCGATACACAGCGACCGCATCGACCTCCGCTCCGGCGGCTCGGAGTCCCGCGGGCAGGGACTCGCGTGCCCCCTCGGCCCGCGGTAGCAGAAAGCGCCGACCCGCGGGCGGAAGCTGCTTCTCGATGGTGGCGAGCAATCCGTCGGTGTCGAACCGCCGCCGGGGAATTCCTCGAACTGCGAGACCCGCTTCGCGCGCCGCCTCGGCGGTGTGAGGCCCGACGCAGAAGACAGCCGCCGCGAGGTCGGCCAGGGTCGAACCCCGTGCCTGGGCCCGCTGGGTGAACCAGTGGACTGCATTGGCGCTGGCGAAGGCCACGGCATCGTAGGAGCCGAGGCGACCCAGGGCGGAATCGATGGGCCCGTAATCTCGGGGCGGAACCAGGCGCAGCATCGGAAGCACGACGGACTCGGCACCCACCGAGCGCAATGCGGAAACCAAGGGGTGCGCTTGTTGACGGGGTCGCGTGACGAGCACCCGGATTCCGAACAGGGGGAGCCGCTCGAACCAGGCGAGTTTCGAGCGGAGGCGCACGACGTCGCCGATCACGGCGACTGCGGGCGCGCTGAGCCCGGCCTCGCCCACCCGGGCGACGAGCTCGCCCAGAGGAGCCTCGACCACGCGTTGGCTGGGGAGCGTACCGTTCATCACCACCACCGACGGCGTCTCGGGTGAGCGACCCCCGGCGAGCACGCGCTCTACGATCGACTCCAGGTTCCGCATCCCCATCAGAATGACCAGGGTATCGACGGCGCCGGCCAGGGACTCCCAGCGAGTATCGCCGGTGACCGGGGTGGGATCCTTGTGACCGGTAACGACGGCGAAGGAGGCCGCGTAACGCCGGTCGGTGACGGGTACGCCAGCGTAGGCAAGGGCGCCGATCACCGAGGAGACGCCGGGTACGACCTCGAAGGGAATCCCGGCCTCGCTGCACGCGACGGCCTCCTCGCCTCCTCGCCCGAACACGTAGGGATCGCCGCCCTTGAGACGCACGACGGTCTTACCCTCCCGGGCCAGCGAAATCAGCAATTCCATTGTCTCGGGCTGTGAACGCGTCGGGGGATCGTGGCCGCGCTTGCCCACATCGATGCGCGCCGCCCCGGGAGGCGCCAGGTCCAGGAGTTCCCGCGCGGCGAGGGAGTCGTAGACGACGGCATCCGCCACCCTCAGGGCTGCCGCTCCCCGCACAGTAATCAGGTCCGGGTCTCCCGGACCGGCTCCCACCAGAACGACCTTGCCCGGGCCCTGGGTCCGTTTCGACCGGCGCGAGGGGGCGGTCACGAGGTCGCCTGGGAACGCAGCCCGGCCAGGAGCTCCTCGCCGCCGCTCTTCCAAATCACGGCAGCCACCTCCGAGCCCAGCTGTTCCGCCTCCGACGCCGGCGCTTCGGCCTGGTGGCGGAGGATCCGCCCGCCGTCGGGCGTGGCCAGGAGTGCCCGGAGCCTCAGTACACCGTTGGGCCGGGCCTCGGCCAGTGCCGCCAGGGGGGTGTTGCAATCGCCGCCCAGCCCGGACAGAAAGGCGCGCTCGGCAGTCACCCGGTCCGACGTCAGCCGGTCGTCCAGGCGCCTCAGATCGTCGGCCAGTGGATCCGCGGCACGCGCCTCGAGGGCCAGCGCTCCCTGGGCCACCGCCGGGAGCATCACCTCGGGCGGAATCCGTTCGTCGATTCGGTCGGCCAGATCCAGCCGTTCGAGACCCGCGCAGGCGAGCACGATCGCATCCAGGCGTTCGCTTTCGAGCTTGCGCAACCGCGTCGGCAGGTTGCCGCGGAGCGGCCGGATCTCGAGGTCCGGCCGATAGGCGCGCAGCTGGGCCGCTCGGCGCAGGCTGCCCGTGCCCACCCGGGCACCGGGAGGGAGCGAGGCGAGGCTGGCGCCGCGGTGGCGCGCTACCAGCGCATCCCGCGGGTCGGCGCGCGTCGGAAAGGCGACGAGTGCGAGGTCCGGAGGCGTGGTCGCGGGCAGGTCTTTCGCGCTGTGGACCGCGACGTCGGCCCGCCCCTCGAGCAGCGCCTCCTCGATTTCCTTCACGAACAGACCCTTGCCGCCCCCCGCTGCCAGGGAACCCCGCAGCCGATCGCCGGTGGTCTTCAACGGGACCAGCTCGGTCTGGACCCCGAGCTCCCGCTCGATCCGTCCCGCGATCAGCCGCGCCTGCCAGAGCGCCAGATCGCTGGCGCGGGTGGCGACGCGAATCCGGGTCATCGGTCGCCCGGACCGTCGTCTGTCGGTTCGGACTCGTCGCCGGCGGCCCCTGAGGACGACCCTCCGAGCCCGTCCCCAGGACGCAGCTCCTCGGCGTCCAGGCCGAAGAGCTCCCGCGCCGCCTCCAGATAGACCAGGCCCTCTTCCCGCTCCGCCTCCCGGCGCAGACGAGACACCGGCTGGTGCAGGATCTTATTCACGATCGAGCGAGTCAGGGCCTGGACCGCCGCCTCGTCCGCCTCCGAAAGCGCCAGCCGGCCCAGCACGCGTTGTACTTCCCGATGACGGATCTCTTCGGCGCGCGTTCGCAAGTGACGGATGGTCGGCACCGCGCGCAGGGCGGCAAGCCAGCCTTCGAAGCGCTGCTGCTGTTCGAGTACGATCGCCTCGCCCCGTGCGGCCTCACGGCTTCGCTCCTGGGCGTTCCCATCGGCAATCGAGGCCAGGTCGTCGATGTCATAGCGATAGACATTGTCGAGGGAGTCGATCTCGGGCGCCGCGTTCCGGGGCACTCCGAGATCGATCACGAAGATCGGTCGATTGCGCCGCATCCGAAGCGCCGCCTCCACCAGGGAACGGGTGAGGATCGGACGGTTCCCGCCGATCGAGGTGAGAACCACGTCGGCCTGGGCGACCAGGGTCTCGAGCTCGTCGAGGCCGTGGGCCGTTGCGCCGAAACGAACCGCGAGATCTGCAGCGCGCTCCGGCGTGCGGTTGGCGACGCAGACGGAGACCAGTCCGTCCGCCCGCAGCGATTCGAGAGCCGCCTCGATCATCTCCCCGGCGCCGATCAGCAATGCCCGCTTGTCCGCGAACTCGTCGAAGATCTGACGCGCGAGGTCGACGGCCACTCGCGCCAACGAGACCGGACGCTCGGCGATCCGCGTCTCGGTGCGCACCCGTTTGGCCGTGGCAAAGGCGTTCTGGAACAGGCGCCCCAGAATCGGCCCGCAGGCTTTGCAATCCACTGCGTCCCGGTAGGCGTCCTTGGTCTGGCCGAGGATCTGAGGCTCGCCCATCACCATCGAATCCAGCGCCGACGCGACCCGCAAGACATGGCGAACCGCCTCCGCGTCGGTGAACTCGTAGAGGTACTCCCGGATGTCGCCGAACGCCGCGAGATCATCGCCTCCGAGATCGCGCCGGAAGAACGAACGCAGCCGATGACGCGCCGCTTCCGGCGTGCGGGTGAGCGCGATCAATTCGACCCGGTTGCAGGTCGAGAGCAGTACGGCCTCGTCCACCTCCTCTTCCGCCACGAGTTTGCGCAGGGCCGGTGCCGGATCCTCCACCACCAGTCTCTCACGCAGCTCGACCGGCGCACTGCGATGGTTCAATCCGGTCAGGAGAATCTTCATCCGATCAGCCCCACGCCAATGACAGCAAAGAACAGAAACGCGAAGCCACCCACCGCAAAGACCGCGGCGCGGCGCCCCCCCTGCCCCGCAGAGCCAAAGCGAACCGCCACCAGAACGAGGTACACGGCCCATGCGATCGAGCACCAGGTCTCATGGGCCGTCGCGGTCCACAACTTCCCACTCACGGTCTCGACCCATAGCACTCCCGTGATCACGCCCAGGGTCAGCAGCGGAAAGCCCACGGCCAGGGCCGCGACGTTGACGCGATCCAACGCCTCGAGGGACGGAAGACCCAAGCGGCGGCTGAGCGGGCGCTTGGCCTTGAGGCGCCGGTGCTCGGTGAGGAAGAGCAGACCCGCGAGGGCCGCGAGGCCCAGCAGCGAGATCCCGGCACTGCCGAGCAGAACGTGAGCATGGGGCCACGACCCGCTGCCCCCGAACGTCGCCGGACCCGCCGCGGTCAGGCGAAGACCCGAGAAGAAAACACCGAGAAACGCCACGGGCGCCACCCACCCGACCAGGTGGATCAGATGGGCCCACCGCAGGAGCGCCAGGAAGAAAATCGTCCCGATCCAGGCCATGAACGAGACTGCGGCCGGAAGATCCGTCAGCGGGGGAGGCGGGTCGGCGGTGTGCAAGACCGAGAACGTGATGCCGTGAATGACCACGCCGAGAATCAACAGGCCCACGGCGGCGCGTGCCACCCGCGACGAAGGAACCGCCATTCCCACGCCCGCGACGAGGCTCGCCAGCAGGTACAACGCCGCCGTCAGCTGATGGAGCGGACCCAGCACGCGGGATCTCCTCTCCCGATCGACCCCCCCCATCGTAGCGCGCCGCCCTGCGGGGCAGGCGTTTGGGGCCGGGCACTCACGGCCGTCGTTGCAATCGCAGCCGGTCCATCTGCTCCCGAACCTTCGCGGCGTCTCGGCACATCTCGAAGATCCGATAGGTGGGCTCGCCGAACAGGACGAACCGGATCTCCTCGAGGGGGGTGTCGCCGGCGAGGTGCGCCCGGGCTTCTCCCAGCAGGATCTCGGCGCAACTCTGGGACGAGAAGCCTCCGATGCCGGCGCCGATGGCGGGGATCGCGATCGTGCGGAAACCGCGTTCCTTGGCCAACTCGAGACTGCGGCGAACGCAGGAGCGGATGCTCTTTGCGGTTGCCGATCCACCCGGGGGCATCCCGGCCGCATGGATCACGAACCGCGCCGGAAGCCCGCCGGCCTCGGTCACCACCGCATCACCCACGTCGATCGGCCCGATGGCGTCGCACTCGGCCTGGATCGACGGCCCACCCTTGGCACCAATCGCACCGGCGACCCCTGCGCCGAGAACCAGGTCGCTGTTGGCTGCGTTCACGATGGCGTCCACCTCCTGCTCGGTGATGTCGCCTTCGCACAGTCGGATGGGTTCGGTCACGCCTTCGGGTCAGAATCCATGGCTTCGACGGCCTCGACGATGCCCCCCACCAGCAGGGGCAGAAGGATCTCGTGATGTCCGACCAGCGACAGGCCCTGGCCCCCGAGGCGGGTCGGGCGCTGCACGAGGTTGACCATGGGCCGGTACTGACGGGTGAAATCCAGGTCCACCGTCGTGAACCGGCGGACTGTGTGACCAAGATTTCGGGAAAGCGCGAGGGCCTTCAGGAATACTTCCGGCAGGATCACCGCCGAGCCCACGTTGAAAACCACACCGCCTTCCAGCGTCGCGACCAGTCCGGCGAGGGTCTCGAAATCGCGAAAGCTCGTGGCGCCCAGAGCCGCTCCATCCGCGCCCGGGTGCATGTGGTGAATGTCGGTCCCAATCGCTACCGCCACCGTGACGGGTATGCCCAGGCGAACGGCGGTCGCCAGGATCGAGCGGTCCCGGTGCGGATAGTCTCCCTCGACGATCTCGCGACCCACCGCTTCGCCCATGCCCAGTCCCTGACTCGCGCCCTTCGCGATGGCGTGATTCAGGAGCTCGGCCGTCTCCCCGGCCATGCCGAAGCTGCCATCGTCGAGGGTCGCGGCCACGTCCTCGCTGGTGTGCCCGAGGCGGGCCAACTCTAGGTCGTGGACGCAGCCGGCCCCGTTCAACATCACGCCGCTGGCGAGGCCACGCTCCAGCAGGTCGACCACGATCGGCGCCAGCCCCACCTTGATCACGTGGGCGCCCAACCCCCAGAGGATCGTGCGGCCGGTCGCCGAGGCCCGGGCCGTCGCATCGATGGCAGCGCGCAGATCGGCCGCCCCCAGCAGCGAGGGCAAGCCGTCCAAGAACTCGGAGAAGCTGGCGCCGGGTCGCAGGGGCCGGCCCTCGTGTTCCAGGCGAACCTTGCTCGGGCGTTCCTTCGCGCTCACCGTGCGCACTTTGGACCGATCGATGCGCGGCCGCCGACTCAATCGGCCTCCGCGCCGAACAGCACTGCCTCGACCAGCTCGCAGATGACGTGGATGATCGCGATGTGCGCTTCCTGCACGCGAGCCGTCGAGTCCGAGGGCACGGTCACGGCCAGGTCTACCAGCGCGGCGAGCTTACCGCCGCCCTTCCCGATCAGCGCAACCGTGCGCAGACCGCGCTCGCGCGCTTCAATCACTCCGGCGTTGATGTTGGGGGAATTCCCCGAGGTGGAAATCGCGACGGCGACGTCGCCGGGGCGTCCCTGGGCCTGGATCAGCCGCGCGAATACCCGCTCGAAGCCGTAATCGTTGCCCAAGGCGGTGAGGTCCGAGCTGTTGGCGGTGAGCGCCAGGGCCGGCAGTCCGGGCCGCTCGAGCTCATAACGTCCCGTCAGCTCGGCGGCGAAATGCTGCGCATCGGCGGCGGACCCACCGTTGCCAAACATCAGAACCCGCCCGCCCCCGGCCATGGCCTCAGCCAGGATCTCCGCCGCCCGCGCGATGGCATCGGACTCGGACTCGGCCAGGGCCCGCTTGACCTGCCCACTCTCCTCGAGGCGTATGCGCACTCGAGCGGCCCGGTCCGCGCGATCCATGGGCTTCACGGGCTCACTCGATTCTGGCCTCCGGTCTGCCACATTTGACGAAAAAACGTAGTGAAAACAAAAAGATCCGAAAGGGGCCGCCAGTGGTACTCTTGACCTCGCCACTGCGCGCGCCCAAGAACGAAGCGGCCGGGCCTGGTTGCCCGCGAGGAGAACTCATGTCCGATGTTGGCGAAGTGAGCGACCAGACCTTCGAAGCCGAGGTCTTGAAATCCGACAAGCCCGCGATCATCGATTTCTGGGCGGAGTGGTGCGGACCCTGCCGCACGATTTCGCCCATCATCCAAGAGCTCGCCGCCGAGTACGGCGACCGCGTGAAAATCGTCAAGATGGACATCGACGCCAACCCGAGTACACCCGGGCGGTTCGGCATCCGATCCATCCCGACGGTACTCGCCTTCAAGGACGGGCAGGTGATCGAGCAGATCGTGGGCGCCCCGAAGCAGGTCAAGGCGCAGCTGAACTCGATGGCCCAGAAGCTGCTCAGTTAGCATCGCGGGTGGTGGGCGGAAGCCCCCCGGCCGCATCGCGAGACGAACCCTCGACGGTTGGCTGGCTCCGCGTCGGCGGGTCGTCTGCGCGCACTGGTTCGGGCTCGCGGAAGAAGCGAACCGGCCAGCGGCGCCGCACCGCGACGCGGTAGAGCAGGGGGTCCGGATTGGCGGCGACCGGGTGCCCCACGATGCTGAGCAGGGGCAGGTCGGTGATCGAGTCGGTGTAGAAGTAGCTCTTCGCCAGGTCGATGCCCTGCGCTTCGATGAATTGCTGCAGCCAGTAGATCTTGCCTTCCCCGAAACAGACGGGCTCGATCACACGACCCGTGAACCGTCCCGATTCGACCTCGAGACGGGTGAACAGGAAGTGCGGGATCCCGAGCCGCCGAGCCAGAGGGCGAACCACGAACTTGGTCGCGCCCGACACGATCACCACCACGTGACCCGCGGATTCGTGCTCGCGAACCAGCGCCTCCGCTTCTGGATAGATCGTCTCGGCCACCATCTCGTCGAACCAGCGGTTGGCTTCCGCCTCGAGCTCGTCCTCGCCGCGACCGCGAAACTGGAGCATCGTGTTCTGGGTCCAGTTGCGGATGTCCAATACCCCGAGCTTGTATTGCAGATAAGCGCCCAGACCCTTCAACAGGTCGACGCCGCTGATCTCGCCGCGCTGGTAGCGATATTGCACGAAGAGACTGGCGGAGTTCTCCGCAATCAGGGTCTTGTCCATGTCGAAGAAGGCGCCCACCCGGGGGAGCGGGCGACTCTGGGCCGGCGGAGCCATCGGCCCATCGTAGCCCGTCAGAACACGTACCGTCGCATCGACACGTTCAGGAGCACGCCCAGTGCAATCAGGGTGGCGACGAGGTTGGAGCCACCGTAGGAGAAGAGCGGAAGCGGAACCCCGATCACCGGGGCTAGCCCCAACACCATGCCGATGTTCAGGACCGCCGGCCAGAACAACGCCCCGACCACCCCCACCGCCAGCATGGCGCCGAAGCTGTCCTTGGAGCTGCGCGCCACCAGCAGCCCCCAGATCAGGAGCATCAGGTACAACCCGAGTACCAGCGTACTGCCCACAAACCCCCACTCCTCCGCGAGAACCGAGAACGCAAAATCGGTGTGCTGGGTCGGAAGAAAGCGGAGCTGTGTCTGCGTCCCCTGCCCATAGCCCGCTCCCAACAGTCCCCCCGAGCCCACCGCGATTCGCGACTGGATGGCCTGATATCCCGAGGCAAGGGGATCCCGCAAAGGGTCCACGAGATCGAGGATTCGGCCGCGCTGATACGGCTCGAAGACGAACATCCAGAGAGTCGCGAGCGCGACGAGAGCGATCGCGACCACGCCCAGCCATGCGCGCCAGGGAATACGCACGAATGCGAGGTAGATCGACGCGGTCAGGAGCGTGAGCAGCGCGACTCCCATGTCCCGCTGGAGGGCGATCAGCGTCACCGGAATCAACGTGATGGCCGCTGGGACCGCGAGGTCGCGCAGCCGACGAATCTCACCGGCCGGGTTGCGCTGGAAGCTGCGAGCCAGAGCGAGGATCAGCGCAACCCGGGCGAACTCCGAGGGCTGGACCCGACCGCCGAAGAGCCAGCTCTGGCTCCCGCGTGTGACCGGCGCGAAGACCAGGGTGGCCCCGAGCAGGAGCATCGCCACGGCGAAGACCGGGAGCGCCATGCGTTCGAAGTGACGGTAGTCGATGGCCACGACGACCACCGCCACCCCGGCCATCGCCAACAGCGCGGCCGGGATCATGCCCCACCCGAACGACAGCGGGCCGATGGAGCCACCGGCCCAGCCGCCGTTCCCGACGACGAAGAACGCGAGGAACATGCCCAGCG
>JACZXC010000018.1 GCA_022571825.1 Myxococcales bacterium
GACCACGATCCATGTCCCTGGGGAATCCCCGGTCGGGATCCGGAGGCGGCGATGACCGAGCCTCTGCAACGGGTTGGAGCCATCGGCTCCCCGTACAGCCGCAAGATGCGAGCCGTGCTGCGATACCGCCGGATCCCGTTCCACTGGGTCGGGCACGGTTCCTCGGCGCACCAGAAACTGCCGCCGCCTCCGCTTCCGCTGATGCCGGTGCTTCACTTTCCCACGGCGACGGGTACCGAGGCCACCAGCGATTCTACATTCCAGATCCGCCGACTGGAGACGGACTTCAAAGGTCGCCGAGTGATTCCGTCCGATCCGGTCGTTGCCTTCTTCGACTTTTTGATCGAGGACTACGCGGACGAGTGGGTCACGAAGGTGATGTTCCACTACCGCTGGGCCGTTCCGGGGAACGCGGCGAACGCCAAGCGCGCGAGTCCTACCGAGGGCTCACGCCCAGCGACCGCGGTGGGGTGGACGATGTGTTGGCGGGGACGGGCTGCGAGGTGCTCTTCCGCCGATGACGCTCCGCTGCCAAGGTGAGCCCAGCTGTGGTTCGGATTGACAGGGCGGTCGCAGATCTCCCGGCGGATCAGCCGATGGGAACCTCATCCAGATCCTGGGTCGGCGAGCGTTCCTGCACGAACGACATGATTAGATCCGCTGTCTTTCGGTTCACGCGCAGGAAGCGCAGGGCGACCCCGCGCCGGCCCCGGGAATCGGCCGTGCGGCTCCCGATCACGTCTGCGGAGGGCGAGACCGCGACCGCGGTGTCGGGAAGCTGGAACTCGAGATCCACCTCGGTCCCCTCCGGAAGCGCCTGGTCGATCTCGACGAACATGCCCGAGCGGGAGATATCGCGGCTGGTGCCCTGGAGCGTCCTGCCGTTGGTATGGATCGCCACCGGCACCTGCATCGAAGTCCGGCCGATCGAGCGGAGTACGGGAACCCGCAGGAAGCGATTGACGGAGATGACCAGTTGGCGCTGGTCAATCGGTTTCGAGAGAATGTCGTCGGCCCCCGCACGCACCGCCCGGGCGTGGTCGTCGGCAGAGGCGCGGAAGGTCACCAAGATCACCGCGGTATCCGCGAGCCCCGGGTCGTTCTTGATCTCCTTGCACACGGCGTCGCCGTTCATCTGAGGCAGGTCAAGATCCACCACCGCGACCTCGGGTCGCTCCCGCCGGGCGGCGGCGAGCCCCTCTTCTCCCGTGCTGGCCGTCACGACCCGGCCCGAGCGGGACAGGACGAAGGACGCCAAGTCCCGGAACATCGCGGCGTCATCGATGACGAGAATCGTCGGCTGGTCCTTCACGCTCTTCCCCCCGCCCCGAGCCTGCAGGGCGTGCGCGCCGACCGGAGATTCGGCCGTCAAATGGTATCGACCGGACCGCGCTCCGACGCAAGGTCCGCAACCGGCCGGTGATCGGGAGTTTTTCGCTTCGACGCAATCGGGCCGGTTCCGCTCAGGAGAGCGTTCCGCCGTCAACCCGGATCTGCTCACCGTTGATGTGCGCGCCATCTTCGCTGGCGAGCATGGCGATGACCCCGGCCACGGCTTCGGGCCCGCGCGGTCTGTCGAGTGCCATCGCACGGGTGATCAGCTTGGGATCAATTTTCTCCGGTAGCCCGGCGGCCCCCCGGGTCATCGGTGTCTTGATCGAGCCCGGACACACCGCGTTGGCCCGCACACCCCGCCGTCCGTACTCGATGGCGAGGGAGTAGGTCAGGCCGAGGACGCCGGCCTTGGAGGCGCCGTACGCGGCGCCATAGGCGAGCCCCGCCAGCGCCGACGTGGACGACGTGTTCACGATGTTTCCGCCCGATTCCAGCAGATGCGGAATCGCCGCCTTGCACATCAGAAAGGTGCCGGTCAGGTTGACATCGAGGATGCGGTTCCAGTCCGCGATATCGATCTCGTCGAAGTAATCGAATCGCAGGATGCCGGCGATGTTGCAGAGCACGTCGAGGCGACCAAAGCGGTCGACGCATGCCCGCACGCAGGCGTCGGACTCCCCGGGGTCGCTCACGTCGCAGACGCGAGCTTCTGCTTCCGCTCCGAGTTCGACGGCCGACTTGGCCGTGAGCTTCACTTCCTCGGACTGCACGTCGGTGCAGAAGACCTTCGCACCCTCGTCGGCGAAGCGCAGGGCCGTGGCCCGCCCGATGCCGGATGCCGCCCCCGTGACGAGGGCGACTTTGCCGCCGAAGCGTTTCATCAGAGGCTTCCCGCTTTCAGCTCACCCGTGACGCCGCCGCAGAGGTGAAGCGCCCGGGTCAGCTCTTGGTTTCGTTCCCTTCGGCGTTCGCGCTTGGGATCGGTGTCGCAGAGCCGGTCCAGAACCTCGGTTCCCCACGCGACGTGACGGCGCTCCTTGCGCACGATGTCGTCGAGGATCTCGATGGTGGGCGCGTCTGCGATCTGATCCGTCTGCCGCATCGTGTTCTCATAGGTCTCGATCAGGTGGGGCTTGAGCACGTTGAACACGCCCGCGAGCTTTTCGATCGATTCGTCCGGCAGCTCGGGGCGCGCCAGCTCCTGGATGAAATCGGCAAAGCCCTGGTTCGGAGACTCCGAGGTCTGCATGGCCCTGCGCCCGCAGCGCAGCTCGGGCAACCGCTGGCCCAGGAGGTTCGCGGCCTGGGCCGTCTCCCAGATGACCTTTCCCAGACCCGTCTTCACGGGGATTTCCGGAATGGTCGCCAGCCATCCTCCCAGCATCAGCATCGTCCACTCTTCCGCGTAGCGGAAGTTGCGAATGCGCCGGGCCGTGGACTCGACGTCCCAACGCCCGTGTAGCTCGCGCAGGTCGGCGGGAACCTCGAATGCACCATACGGGGCGAAGCTGGTGCGCTCGTCGGGTCCCATGCCGGGAACCTGTCTCGCCTCACTCATCTCGCGACCTCGTCTGCACGCGTGCGCGCCCCGAAATGCTCGTGAAGGAGCTGCGCGGTCCGCTCTCCTGCGTTTCCACCGCGGAAGGCCAGATCTTCCTTCGCCGCCGATCGCGGGTCAAGCCCGGGGTCGCCGGTCTTCGGATCGGACAGATGGTTGCGCGGGAACATCAGCATCCAGCGCCGGCGGGGCCCGCGGCCCTGGTACCGCTCTTCCACCCATCGGGCCAGGTGAGGCGCCGTGCGGCGGATCGAGCGCGAAGGCATGCCATCGAAGGGCTGCTCGGGCCAGATCACCGCGGCCGGCGGCGACTGCTCGAGATGCGCGAGAAACTCGAGCTCCTCCCCCTCGTCGAGAAATGTTCCAGGCATGAGTACGTCGAAGTAGCCCGGGCCGCTGCGCTCGGCCAACACATGGAACAGGGGCGACGGGCTCAGATTCAGTACCTGTTCTCCGGGCCGGGTCGACCGCCGAAGCGCCGCCACGACGCGATCGATGTCCAGGGCCTTGGACCTCGACGAGATCGCGACGGAGCCGTTCAGCGTATGCAAGGGATGGCGCCCGCGCCGCGCCGGATCCAGGTACAGGTCGGAGCCCAGCAGAAAGATCCACGCGCCGAGTGCGACGGCGACGATCGCCATCTCGGCTCGCCCGCGCAGGGTCGGGTCGGCGAGCCGCGGCACGGCCGCGAAGCCCTTGCTCAGCCCGTGCGCCAGCAGCAGGCAGATCGGGGGAATCGCAGACACCAGATGACTCTCGTCCGATCGCCCCAGGGTGCGCAGGAAGTAGAGGCCACCCCAGACGACGACGGCCAGCAACAGCGCGTGGGGGAACGGCGCACGCCGGACCCGCGAGCGGATCCACAGGGTGAGCAAGGTCGCGGCGTAGGCCAGGTAGAGAGCGGCGTACAACCGATATTGCAGGGCGACGAACCAACGCAGGATCTGTTGGCGGTCCCACGCGGCCGGGAGCGCCAGTTCCGGCACGGGCAGGCTCTGGGCCGACTGCAGACCCACGACGCGGGTGATGACTTCGCGCCAGATCACGTCGACACCCGGGTCCGTCGCGAGCCAGACGACGCACGGAGCGATCGCGGCCAGCAGCCCCGCCCCGTACCAGCCCCCGTCGCGGAGCCAGCTTCGCCAGTTTCGATCGGCGCTCACGGTTGCGATGCCCACAGCGCAGCTGACGGCAAAGGCGGGAGTGAGACGAAAACACAGCGCGATCCCCGCGCACACACCCGCCGGCAGCATCCAGAGGGGGTTCCCGGTGCGCAGCCTTCGTCCGAAGAGCAACAGGGTCAGGACACTGAAAACCAGGTAGCGATACCCGAACAGATAGTGCGCCAGGTGGCCGCGGGGGGAGGCCACGGCCAGCAGGGCGGCGGCGAGCCAGGCGAAAGATGCCGGCATCAAGCGCCGACCCAGCAGGTAGAGGGCGGCACACAGCGACACGTTGAACGCCGCGTACACGAATCGCGCGCCGATCACGCCGGGCGGATCGATCGCGTAGGCGACCCACGCCGCCAGCAGGTGGCCGGGGGGAAAGGCGAAGAACGTGTCTCGGTAGAGAGCGCCTCCCTCGTGGAGCCGCATGGCCGCGTAGAGGGGCCAACCTTCGTCGAACAGCCAGGCGATCCCATGGTGCAGGAACAGGGATTCGTATGCGATGCTGCCGGACAGGAGCAGAGGCAGATGCCACCACCCCGGCTCCCGCCCGCGGCGTCGGGGCACGACTGAGGCCTGAGCGGGCAAGCAGCGGATCCCCCCGGTCTTTCGCTAGGCCGACGGCCCCCGGGTCATCTTCAGCATGTCGTCTTCCAGGGTTTCCCGGATCCCGGCGATGGCGGCGGCCCGAGTGCTCGACTTGGTGGTCGCGAAGGCGGGCTGGGGAAGCCGGGCCAGGCGCGTCGCCTCATCCAGGGCGGTGTCGAAGAGGGAATCGGGGCGCACCGCGCGATCCAGGTAGCCTGCATCGATCGCCGCGTCGGGGGCGTAGAGTTCACCCTGGATGGTGGCGCGCTGGAAATGGCGCTTCGACAAGCGCTGGCGCGCCAACTCGATGGCGAAGATCGGCAGCGCCATTCCCAGAGCCACTTCGTTGAGGCCGATCTTGAAATTCCCCTGGGCACCGATGCGCGCGTCGGAGGAGAGCAGCACCAAGGCCCCGGCGGCGACCGCGTGGCCGGTGCACGCGATGACGATGGGTTGGGGAAATTCGAACATTCGGAGGAAGAGCTCGGCGCCGGCGGTGACGAGTCCGCGGACGGCGTCGCCGCCGGATCGCATCACCGCGAGGTCGAAGCCACCGGAGAAACGACCCGGGCGCCCCACCCAGAGCACCGCCTTTGCCTCCTTGTCGGCCCGATCCAGGAGCCGGTGGAGCTGCGCGATGGCCCCGTGTCCCAACGCGTTGGCCTTGCCGTCGTCGAAATGGAACACGGCCACCGCGTCTCGAAGCTGGTAGCGAATCGCATCTTCCGCCATGGTGGATTCTTCCTCGACCTGTTCACCGCGATCCCGTCTTCGACGGCCCGCGTTGGCGCTGTCGGCGCAGATAGAGTAGCGGCACCGCGATCAACGCCAGCTCGGCCCCGAGCCCGCAGCCCGAGTTCGGAGCCTCCGACACCTGCCAGGCGTTGCCGCAGGTCGGGTCCAGCAGGTCGATCAAGCCATCCCCGTCGTTGTCGACCCCGTCGTCGCATTCGGGTGCCTCGGTGAACCAGTCCGGGTCTCGGCATCCCGGGTCGCTTCCGGCGTCGATGAATCCGTCGCCATCGTTGTCGACTCCATCGTTGCAGGGCGGACAGTCGGGAAAGCAGGCCGGATACACGACCGGAACGATCTGATCCCGGTAGTCGGGGTAGGAGAGATCCGCCGCGAAGGTCCGGTTGGTGTAGACGGCGGAGTTGATTGGCTGACTCGCGCTCTGCTCCCGGGCAAACATGATTCCGGCCAGCTCCCAGACGTCCGCGTTGCCCGCATTCTTGACGAATACCGCACCCCCCGAGTCGCCGTTGGCGGCCTGACACTCATGGGGGGTGGGCAACCCCTGGTCGAACTCCGTGGTGAAGGACTGGGTATTGGCGGAGCTGACGAACAATAGTGATTTGATCCGGTTGGTCCCCCAGCGGATGGTTTTCCCTACGGTGCTCCACAGGTAGCCATCGTCCTGATTCGGGGGCGGGAATACGCTGATCGGGTCCCCTGCGTGAGCGCCGAAGCCGATCATGACGACGTCGGTCGTATTGGTCGCCGGGTCCGGCAGCGGATCCGAGCGAATGCGCAGCGGCGGCCGATCGAGCCAGGGCGTGATCTGGAAGATTCGAAGGTCGGCATCGTTCGAGAAGTCGTGGGCGATGACGATATCGGATCCCGGGACGAGGGTGTGGGTGACCCCGTTGAAGATCACGTCGCCCAGGGGCACATGCTTGGCCGTGATCACCCAGCCGTAGCCGAGATAGATGCCGGTTTCCACGCCGAGCCTCCCGGCGTTGTCGAAGCCGGGGTCGTCGGCGGGCGGGGTGGAGTTGAGCGCCAACGAGTCGATGACCAGCGCCGGAGCCGGAAGCGCGAGAAGGACGCCGATCAAGAGGGTGGGAAGCGGTCGGATCACCGGAGGCCTCCTCGGGCCCCATCATGGCATACCCGGCCGTCGTCGTCCGGGTCGCCCGACGGGCGCGCGGGGGCGAGATGTGAAAGATTCATCGGGTGGCGCGGAACCCCCACGGACGGATCTGGGTGATCGGAAAGTACGCGCTCCTCCAGGTGCCGGGCGCCATCGTGGTGGGGGCACTGCTGGGGGTCGGGGTGAGCTGGTGGGATCTGGACCCGCGCGTTGCCGCGGGGATCTTCGCGCTCTGGCTTCTGAAAGACGCGCTCCTGTTCCCCGTGCTCCGGATTGCCTATGAGACCGACGGGGGCCGCGGCGGTCCCGGCAACCTGATCGGGGCTCGGGGCATCGCGATCCAGGTGTTGGCTCCCGAGGGCTACGTTCGGGTGGGCGCGGAGCGGTGGCGGGCCCGGGTGCTCCGCGGCCGCGAGTCGGTTCCGGCCGGCGCCGCCGTGCGGGTACAGGCGGTAGAGGGCCTGACCCTCGTCGTCGAGCGCGATGCGGGAGAGACGTCGTGAGCCGCGGAACGGACGAAACGGAGGGGAAAGAATCGCTTCCCCCCGCCTATGCGGCCGGGCTGGCTGCACTGGGGCGCGCGACGCTTCAGACCCTCGACGCGCTGGAGGTTGGCCAGCGCCGGGTGCTCCCGGGGAGGATCGAGTCGATGCGGGAACGCCTCGGGCCGCTGGCCCAGAGGCTCGCGACCGCGTTGAGCGAGTTTCGCAATCTCCGGGTCCCCGACGGACTCGAGTCGTTCCACGCCGAACTGGCCGATGCTGCCGCGGCGGGCCTCACCGCGGTGACACTGATCGTGGAGCCGTCGTCCCCCGAGCAGCGGGTGCCCCGTTTCTTGCGCAGCATGCGCGAGCACTGCCGCGCCCAGGAGCTCTTGTATCCCCTTCGCGGCGCGTTGCCGCCGTTCGCGCGCTACTTCGTCGAGTCCGCCTTCCACGATCGCCTGGCCGATCTCGACCCGGAACCACCCGATGGAATGAGTGTGGGACTGCATCGGGCCCGCGCGGGGAGCGAACGCGACGGACGCGGTGGGTTCTCGCTGTACGTTCCCGAGCACCTCGACCCGGGCGGGTCGGCACCGCTCGTGGTTGCGCTGCACGGCGGCTTCGGCTCGGGACGGGATTTCCTCTGGACCTGGCTGCGCGAGGCGCGGGGCCGCGGCTTCTTGCTGCTGGCGCCGACCTCTCAGAAGAACACCTGGGCGCTTGAATCCCCGGCTCTGGAAACTCGTCGTCTGCACTCCATGTTGAAGTATGTCTGCGAGCATTGGCCCGTCGATCGCAGGCAGATCCTACTGACCGGCCTCTCCGACGGCGCCACCTTTACGCTGTTGGCGGGGCTTGGACCGGATTCTCCCTTCACGGCCCTCGCGCCGGTGTCCGGCGTCCTGCATCCAGCCAACTTCGCCAACGGGAATCTGGGCCGGGCCCACGGGCGCCGGATCTATCTGGTTCACGGGGCCCTGGACTGGATGTTCCCGGTGGAGTTGGCGCGGATGGCCCGCGACGCCCTGGACGAGGCCGGGGCCGACCTCACGTATCGCGAAATCGCCGACCTCTCCCATGCCTATCCGCGCGAGGAGAACGGGCGCATCCTGACCTGGTTCGATCCCGCGCTCGCCCTCGCGTAGAATCAGGGGATCCCGGAGGGCGACCCATGCAGATTCCCTTCTACTTCGACTATGCCTGCCCTTGGGCCTACCTGGGGAGTTGCCGGGTGGAGTCCTATTTCCGCGATCTCGGCGCCGAGATCGATTTCCGCCCGGTACACCTCGCCACCCTCGTGGAGCGAGGGGTGGGGAAGCGCCCCGAGTTGGGGAAGCGCAAGACGGCCAACGCAGTGGCGGATCTGCGCCACTGGGCTGAATTGATCGGCGCCGAGTTTTCCCCGGACGCCCGCTCGCTCTACCGCAGCGACACGCGCCTGGCGCTCCGGGCGGCGTTGGTCGCCAAGGACGCGGGGCGCTTTCGGGGCTTTCACTACCCGGCGTACCGAGCACGCTGGGCCGAGGCGCGGGATCTGTCCCCGGAAGAGGTCGTGGGTGGGCTGCTCGAGGGCGCGGGTCTCGATGTGGATCGAGCGCTCGAACGCGCGCAGTCCGACGAACTGGTTCAACGGCTCGAGCGGGATACCCAGGAGGCGATCGAGCGCGGCGTTTTCGGCGTTCCGACCCTGTTTGCGGGCGGCGAAATGTTTTGGGGCAACGATCGCTTCGAGCTGGTCCGCTACTACGCTCAGAAGGCCAGGTGACCCCGCGGCGCCCGGTTTCCGATCCGCTCGCTCACTGCAGCTTCGCCAGCTCAATCTGGTAGAGCTCCGCGACGTTTCCACACAGGATGCGCTGTCGTTGTTCCTCGCTCAGGTCGGCTTGGTGCTCGGCGAGTAGCTCTTGGGACCTGGGCCAGGTGGAGTCGCTGTGCGGGAAGTCGTTGGCCCACAGCAGCCGTTTCCAGTTCATCAGGTCCGCGATCTTGAACGCGACCCAGTCGTCCTGGAACGTCGTGTAGATGTTCTCGCGGAAGTATTCCGAGGGCAGCTTCGAGAGCTTCTGGCCCGCGGGCAGCCAGTGGCGGTGACGCTTGTACGCGTGGTCCATCCGGTACATGTAGTGCGGAACCCAGCCGGCGTCGGCTTCGACACAGACGATCTTGAGCTCCGGGTGGCGCTCGAAGACTCCCCCCAGCACGAGGGTTCCCATGATGTCCTGGCAGCCTCGCACGATCGCGAGAAACCCGTTCATCGCGGGGCCCCGGGTCGGGGTCGCCCGAGTCGTCAGGATGTGGAACGAGAGGGGAAGCTCGAGCTCGATCGCCGCGCGCCAGAAGCCGTCGTAGACGGTCGAGTCATAGTCCTCGACCGCGGGAATCCCCGGCATCATCACGCCGCGCAGGCCGGCGCCGCGGATCGCTCGCAGGTCCGCGATGCCCTCCTCGGGGGATCGCATGGCCGTCTGGCCGATTCCGATCAATCGGTGCGGGTGGGACGAGCAATACTCGGTGATCCAGCGGTTGTAGGCCTCGAAGCAAGCCCGTTTGTAGTCGAAGTCCGGGTGGTTGCAGAGGACCATTCCAACCGTGGGATAGATGACTTCCGCCGCGACGCCGTCTCGATCCTGATCCGCCATGCGCGCGTCCGGATCCCAGCCGCCGCGGTGCATGTCTTCGAACAGGACCCCCTGGACCCGGATCTCTTCGGGCGGTTTGCCCGCCGCTGCGACCAGCCCCAAGGGAATCGGGCGCTTGATTCCGTCGACGACGAAGACGTCGCCCGCCTTTTCGTCGCGGACCATGCGCGGCGCCTTGTCCCGCCACTGGGAATCGATGTAGTCGACGTAGGTATTTGCGGGCTCGGTGACGTGGGAGTCGGCGGAGATGATCGGGTAGGTCATGACGCGGGTCCTCCGCGGATCAGGCGACCGGGGAGCGGTCCCTCCGGGTCGAGGAGGTCGCGGTCGTCTTCGCGAATCGCGACGCCGTTGACGAATACGGCGCGGATTCCGGTGGCATCGGAGACCAGCCGGTCGGCGCCGGCGGGGAAATCGCTCACCCGGCGCAGGGACGAGCACCCGACCGTCTCCGGATCGAAAACGGTCACGTCGGCGGCCCACCCCTTGGCGAGGCGGCCTCGGTCCCGGATGCCGAAGATCTCCGCCGAGCGGGAGGTGAGGAGGCGCACGGCCCGCTCGAGGCTCAACACGCCCTTTTCCCGCACCCAGTGGCCGAGCAGGTGGGTAGAGAAGCAGGCGTCACAGAGCTGGCTGGCATGGGCGCCCGCGTCCGAGAGGCCGAGCATCACGCTCTCGTGCTGTAGCAGCTCGGCCACCGTCTCCTCATCGGTGTTGGCCGCCGCCACCCGGAAGCGCGCTTCGAGGTTGGAGCCAAGCGCCAGGTCGAGGGCCAGATCCACCGGGTGGACCCCGCGCTCTTCAGCCACCTCGGCAACGCTGCGCTCGTTGAGCGACGGATCCTCTGCGCATTCGACGATGAGGGTGTCCCTCCAACGGCCGGCGATGCCCCTCGGGTCGCCCCGCGCCCGGAAGGCCTCGCGGAAGTCGGGGTCTGCGTAGATCCGCTTCCTGCCCTCGAAGTCCGCCGCCGAGACTGGCTCGAACAGGGACATGCTCTGGTACGGGAAGGGGGCCTTGAACTGGAACTCAACCATCAGCGGGCGGCAGGAGACCTGGGGGAAGACCTGGATTCCCTGCGCCTGAAGCTTCGCGCTGGCTTCGAGGGTGCGGCGTTCCCAATCGGGTCCGCCCAATCCGGCGAGCAGTGCCGTCCACGTCACCGGTCGCCGGGTGGCGCGGTAGATGTCCGCGAACTGATCGAGGAAGAAGCCACGTCCGATCGTCGCCTGCATGACTCCGAATCCAACCTCGCCGAGGCATCCGGCCAGGATCTCGATTTCTTCGAGAGAGGCCGCTCGGCTGGGGACCGGAAGGCCCCGGAATCCCACATGGGTGGGGGCCTTGGAGGTCGCAAAGCCCAGGGCGCCGCTGACCAGCGCGCCGCAGACGATGTCGGCCATCTTCCGGATCTCCTCCGGTGTTGCTTCCCGTTCCGCGGCTTCTTCACCCATCACGTGGAGCCTTACGGGAGTGTGTCCCACGAGTGCCCCCACGTTGATCGCCGTGCCGCGGCTTTCGATCACGTCGAGAAACTCGGGGAACGATTCGAAGGGCCAGTCGTCGCCGACACCCATCGACAGCGCATCGAAGGACATGCCTTCCACATTCTCCAGGGTGCGCAGCATCAGCTCGCGGTGCTTCGGGCGCGTCGGCGCGATGCCGAATCCGCAGTTCCCCATCACCACCGTCGTGACACCGTGCCAGGGCGAGATCGACAGGCCGCGGTCCCAGAAAATCTGGACGTCGTAATGAGTATGGATGTCGACGAATCCCGGAGCGACGATGCAGCCCTCGGCGTCGAAACTGCGATCTGCGGTTCCCGCGATGTCTCCGAGGGCCGCGATGCATCCGTCCCGGATCGCCAGGTCCCCGCGACGTCCCGGCGCCCCGGTGCCATCGATCACGGTTCCACCCCGAATCATCAGGTCGAAGTGTTCCGCCATGGACCTCCTCCGTTCCCCGTCGCGGGCCGGTGCGCGAGGAGCCTTCCCGGTACCGAGGTCCGCCCGTCTCCTCATGGTACCCGGAATCATCCGCGGCGGTCCGGATCGATCGTGACAAGATCTTCAGGCTCTGCTGGATCTGTCCGAACCCGCGGGTTCGTGGGCACCCCCGCGCTAGTCGGCGTAGCCCAGCGCTCGGAGCGCGCGGAGCACCTCGGGGTCGGGGCGCTCCGCCAGAGCGGCGCCGTCGGCCTCCGACGCCGCGACGATTTCTTTCAACCGCGAGGGCATCTCGACCGAGTCCTCCGGGTCGGACTCTCCGGGATCCCGGCTGAGGTCGTAGAGCGAACCGGGTCCATCGCGTTGGCCGATCCACTTCTTGGAGCCTTCGCGAATGTAGAAGTACGGGCGCATGCCCTTGTTCGATGCTCGGGCTCCCACGACCGCGGCCCGGGGCGAAACGTCGATCTCGCCTCGCAGCCACGGCAGCAGGTCGACTCCGTCGAAGATGGGAGGGGCATCGACGCCCAGAAGCGCCAGAATCGTCGGCGCCAGATCCTCGAGCTGGGCGGGCCCAGAAACCCGGCGCCCCGCCGGGAGACCCGGTGCTCGGATGATCATCGGAACCCGCACCAGCTCCTCGAATAGATGGAGCCCATGCTCCATGACGCCGTGGTCGCCGAGGCCTTCACCGTGATCGGAGGTCAGAACCACCGCCGTGCGCGCGTCGGCGCCGAGCAGCTTGATCCGTTCCAGGAGCTTTCCGACCTGTGCGTCGACATAGGCGATCTCCCCGCGGTACGCCCGGTTCAGATCCTTCAGGTGCCGTGCGCCGCGCACGCGTTGGTCCCGGGGCAACTTCTTTCCCGTGAGATCGACAGGGTCCTGCGGAGAGACCCGGAATCCGACCGGTGGCCGGTAGGGCCAGTGGGGATCGAAGTAATGGACCCACAGGAAAAACGGTCCCTCGGCGTGCTTCGACAGCCAGCTGTTGGCGGCGCGAGTGGTTTCCTCACCGCGGGTCCAGAAGCGTTTCCTTCGCTTCCCCCGCCACAGATACGGCTCCGAGGGCTCGAAGACGTAGGTCGCGAAACCCCGATGAAAGCCGAAGCGCCGGTGGAGGATGTAGCTCGAGACGAACGCGCCGGTTTCGAAACCGCTATCGCCGAGGATGTTGGCCAGGGTCGGGAGGCGGGGATCCAAAGGGATGGCATTCTGGAGTGTGCGATGTCGCCAGACGTGAAGACCTGTGAGCAGCGACACGTGTGCCGGGCCGGTGCTGGGTGTCGGGCTGTAGGCCGACTCGACGAGAACTCCTTGGGAAGCCAGCCGGTCCAGGGATGGAGTCGGGACCGGGCCTCCGTAGGCGTGCACATGGTCGGCTCTCAGCGTATCGATCGTGATCAGGACCAGCGACGTGGCACGGCTCTCATCGACCGCCACCGCCGCCACCGGCGTCGCGGCGGTGTGGGCACAGAGTAACCAGGCGACCGCGAGGGTGCGGAGAGCCTGTCGCCCCCGGCTCGCCATGGCCTGCTTCCTCCGCCTCCGCGCCGTTGCTTCCCCGCGACTGCGTCGCGCAGTCTAGCGGCTAGGAGGGATCGTCGGGCCCGGTGTTGGATGGGTCGACAAGGGGGTCCGCACCGAATCCGGAGGACGTGAGCCGCTTCAAGTCCACGACGCCACCGCCGACGGCCGCCGCGGCGGCGATGGCGCCGGCGCCCCCGATCGCGATCAGCCAACGGGCGACACCGGGGGACCGACGTCGGCGTTTCCCCGGTCGCTTCACCCGCAGGGTCTTCTCCGACGACTTGCGGAATACCTTTCGATCCCACAGGAACGCAGCGATCTCGCCCCGGCAGTCGGCGGGGGAAGGGGTACCCAGGCACTGTTCGAGGGCTCGTCGCAGAGCCGTGGCCGAGGCCATCCGCTTCTTTGGCTTGGGCCGCAGGCACAATCGGATCACCCGGGCGAGGGAGCGGGACGTCTGCGGAGACCGCTTGCGCGGCTGCACGTAGCGACCGGTCTCGATCCGTCGCACCAGCGATGGACCCTTTTCGTCTTCGCTCTCTGCGAAGGGCGTCTGGCCGGTCAACATTTCGTAGAGCATGACTCCCAGGGCGAAGATGTCGCTGCGGAAGTCCACGGGGTCACCGAGCAACTGTTCCAGGGACATATACTGCGGCGTTCCCACCGCAATGCCGATCTGGGTGAGCGCCTTGCCCTGATTTCCCAGGGCGATGCCGAAGTCGGCGATCTTCGACTCTCCCTCGCGTCCGAGTAGAACGTTCGAGGGCTTGAGGTCCCGGTGTACGATTCCCCGCGCATGGATTTCCTCGAGTCCCCGGGTCACCTCGAGCGTGATCAGGGCCGCGAGCCGGGGGTCCAGATGTTGGAGAGACTGAAGGGCGGAGGCGAGATCCACGCCATCGACATACTCCTGGGCGATGAAGCTCTCACCTCGCCACATGAAGCAGTCGTATACGCCGACGACGTTCTGGTGATGGACTCGCCCCGCCGCCTGGGCCTCGCGCCGGAATCGCTGCTCCAGAGACGGGTCATCGGCCAGGTCTCGCCGGAGCGTCTTCAACACGACCAGTCGCTCGAGGGCCGGCTGGCGAGCCAGGTAGACGATGCCCATCCCACCCTGGCCGAGCTCCCGCTCCACCTCGAAATTTCCGATCTTTCTGTTCGCGGGCGTGCTCACGGCTGGGAACCGGATCGGGGCCTCCGACCGGCTACTCGTCCGGGAGGACGTAGGCCTTCGGCTCGTACGGGCGGCGATCGAGCAGGTATTGGAAGGCGTGCTCGCCGAGCTCGAATCGGTCGCCGTTCTTGAGTTCGGCGACGCGGATCTCGCTTCCGTTGAGGAGTAGACCGTTCATGCTGCCCAGGTCACGGACGCGGAAGCCGGTGCCGTCGAACTCGAGTACGGCGTGCTCTTTCGACATTGCCTCGTCGTCGAAGGTCAGATCGGTGTCCGGACCTCGCCCCATGGTCACGCACGGCCGATCCAATGCGTATTCGGTGCCCGCCTGGTCGCCGGTCAGGCTGACGATCATCACGCGCCAGAGTTTCAGGAAGGTGGTGAGGCTATCGTGGCCCGCGGGCGTCTCGATCTTCCGGGTCAGACCGTCGCGCATCGATCTCCTCCTGTGGGACCCCGTCCGGCTCCGAGTTCGCAGTACGGGAGGCGGGAAGGGGGCAGGGTCCCAGGTGTTTAACGGCGGTCGGCGCACAATCTTGACGACGAACCCCCGGCGGCAGGGCCTGCGCAGGTCGGCGGCAAGCGAGCCCGTCAATCCGGCGAGGCGAGTCCCGTTTCGGTTACCGTGGGTGGGGCTTTCCGGGCCGATCCCAGGCTGGAGGCGGGAGGCAAAACCGTGCGCGCTCGCTTCCTGATTCCGACCGCGATGCTCCTCGGTTCCATCGCCCTGGCGGGGATCGGTGCCGAGTTCGCCGTGCGTTGGGTCTTTCGCGACCTCACGACGACCTCTCCCATCGAGAGCTACTTCGGTCTGCGCTGGAAGAAGCGCTACCTCGAGCGAAACCGGTGGGGCTTCCGCGAGCGCGAATTCGATCTCGCGCGCCCGGACGGAGTGGTTCGCATTGCCGTGGTGGGGGATTCGTTCGCGGTTGCCATGGGTCTTCCCGAAGAGCAGCGTTTCACGAACCTGATGGAGCGCATCCTGAACCGGGGGGGCCGCTTCGAGGTCCTGCAGTTTGCCAATCCCGGCGCCGAGACCCATACGGAGGTCGAGATCTTGACCCGTTTCGCTCTCCGGGCGGAGCCTGATTTCGTGCTTCTGCAGTGGTACGTGAACGACTTCGAGTACACCAAAGAGGGTCGACCGAGCCCGCCGCGGAATCTCATCGGGGATCCGAAGCTTCACGCGCGATTCTTTCGCTCGTCGGCCCTCTACGGCCTTCTCAACCATGCCTGGCGGTCTCTCCAGCTCTCGCTGGGGATGGTGACCCGTTTCGAGGACTACATGCGGGAGCGCTTTGGCGATCCCGAGGGAATCGATTCGCGCATCGCCATGGTTCAGCTGAACGCGTTCGTGTCGCGTTCTCAGAGGGCGGGGGTTCCCGTGGGCATTGTGCTGTTCCCGCGGCCGACCGCGCGCCTGACCGAGTATCCGCTGGCCTTCCTCCACGAGCGTGTACTCGCGATGTGCGAAATGCGGGACATCCCATGCCTGGATTTGACGCCCACCTACCGGCCCTACGCGGACCGGATGCACGAGATCTGGCTCAATCGATTCGATCATCATCCCGGTGCCCTCGGCCACCGCCTGGCCGCCGAACGAATCGTCGCCGACTTTGGCCCGATCTGGAGGCGCCTCCAGCGATAGCCGGGGGCGCAGGACATCCCGTGTGGGGTACGCTGGGTGGGAATCGAGGGCACACGGATTCCACCGGCACGTCAGAGGGGGAGTAGGGATGAAGGCCAACACGATCGCGATCGTCGCGCTGCTGGCGGTATGGGTTGCAGGGCCCTCCGGGGGCGAGGTGGGTTCGGAGGGCAGGGCTGAGATGGCGCCCCTCGCGGCGGATCCGCCCGCGGCACCGACGGTGCGGGTGGCCCGCGCCACGTTCACCACCGGCGTGGTCGACCGCGAGCCTCAGGATTCGATCCGCACGCTCTCGAACGACAACGTCGAGATCTTCTTCTTCAGCGAGATCCGCGACGGCTCGGGAGCGACGATCATCCATCGCTGGGAGTGGAACGGGAAGATGATGGCCGAGGTGGCGTTCGAGGTAGGTGGCCCCCGTTGGCGGATCTTCTCGAGCAAGACGCTCGACCCCACCTGGTTGGGGGAGTGGACCGTTTTGCTGGTCAACGCGGCCGGTCAGGTGCTGAGTCGGGAGAGCTTCCGGTACACCGAGGAAGAGCCGCCGCCGCCCACCGCCGTGGCTCCCTGATCCGAAAGGTCCCCGGGG
>JACZXC010000290.1 GCA_022571825.1 Myxococcales bacterium
CGGCTGCGATGCTTCTGGTGTCAGCCGCATGCGTATTGGTCGTGGAGCCTCTTCGAGGAAGGATGCTGGGGTTCCTTGAAAGCAAGCTCGCTCCCAAGGCGAGTCGGCTTCGCCGGCTGCGCAAGGAGTACGAGCAGGAACTGACCGAGCTGCACGAGCCGGACGCCTTGGCCCGACGACTGGGCGAGACGCTGGACACGGCGCTGGCTCCGCGTTCTGGCTGTGTGTTTCTCGCGAGTAGAGGTGAGTGGCGGCCCGCCTATCCCTTCGGCCCGGAACCACCGATTCGAACCGCGCTGGTCCCGGCCGCTCTGACCGCGCTGGCCGATCGCAGAGTGATTCACCTGGCGCTGGAGCTGGATGCAGAAACTCCAGGCCGCGATGCGATGCGGGCCGCCCGGGTCGACCTCGCCGCCGTTGTCATGGGAGGCGGCGAGCGGTTGGGTCTGGTGCTGCTCGCGGCGGGGGCCCATCGAACCCCCTACACCGATGCGGAGCTCGACTACGTGGAAACTGCTGCCGCGCACACGGGGATCGCTCTGCGAAACGCGCGCCTGACCGAGGAGCTCGTGGAAGTGGAGCGCGGTGCCGCGATCGGGCGTCTGGGACTTTCACTGGCCCACGATCTCGGGAAGGAGATTGACTGGATCGATCGACTGGTACGGAGGCTGCCACAACAGCTGGGTGACCCGTACCGGCTCTCCCGGGATATCTCGATGATCCAGGAATTTACGGAAGGCCTCATCTGCGGGATTCGAAAATTCGTTAGCGATGCGCTGGAGCCGGTCCGCGACGCTCCCGGAATGGTCAAGTTCGATGACATGGTCGAGCATGCGGTGCGGCGAATGGACCGAATCCATGGGTGCGATCGGATCACCCAGAGCCTCGATCCGACGCTTCGGTCCCTCCGCTTCGATGAAAACGTCGGACGCGCACTGGCCAACGTTCTCGACAACGCGCTCCACGCCACCCCGAAATCGGAATCCGTTCACCTGTTTGCGACGGTCGAATCCGGGTCCGCCCGGCTCGAGGTGCTGGACAGGGGATGTGGAATGTCGGAGGAAGTCTTGAAATTCGCGTTCGATCCCGGATTCAGCACGCGCCGGGAAGAAGGGGGGCTCGGAGTCGGGCTCAGCGTGTCGCGAGAGATCGTCGAGGCCCGGGGTGGAAGCATCGTGATCGATTCGGATCTGGGCAAGGGCACGCGGGTGACGCTTTGGGTGCCTCTCTGCGGAGGTTGAAGAACGCGTCGTTCGCGAAAATTCTGGATCTTCGGAGCCCTGGCGTGGATGTGTGTTCTTGCGCCCGCCTGGGATGCCGCCCCGGGCGGATTCGGCGATGCCGTTGCCCCCGACGCGAGGTCGATTCTGGCTGGAGCGTTCGCGAACCGCTACGAGGTCAATCTGACTTCGAGGATCGAACTGGTGATTCGGAATGGGCTTGGCGAGGAACGCAGGCGGGTCTTCCACGCGGCGTACAAAGTCATTGATGGCCGCGTGCACTCGATTGGGCGACTGGTCTGGCCGCACTACCTGCGCGGGATGACGATCCTGACGATCGAAGCCCCGAATCGGAGCCACGACGCGTTCGTCTTCCTCCCTTCACTCGGCCGGGTGCGTCGGATCAGTACCGCGCAACGGGGAGACTCCTTCTTCGGGAGTGACTTGACCTACGAAGATCTGGAACGTCTCCGGGTCGAGGACTACGAAGTCAGTGGGATGGAGGCGGCTCGATGGCGGGGAGAGCTCGTCTTCGAGATTTCGGCCCGCTCGCTCAAGGATTTCCGCCATGTCCGCGTGGTCTTCGTCGTAGCTCGATCCGACTCGGCGATTCTCGAGACGCGATACTTCAAGCGCGGCCAGGACACGCCCTACCGCTTGATTTCGTCCCCACGCGGACAGATGATCGCCGAAGATGGTCACGTCCTGCCGACACAATTGACGGTGTACAATCGAATTCGCGGTACTTCCACAGTAGTGACCTTCGGCGACCTGCGGGTGAATCCGGAGATCGACGATCGATTGTTCACGGTCACGATGCTCGAACGCGATCGCAATCTGGCGATCTTCAACGACTGACAGAGACGGCGCTCGGCTCCAACGCCCGAAGGGCCGCCAACATCTGGACGAAATCGAGCGATTCCGTACACAGAGAACGCTCGCGCCCGCGGATGTACGTTGACGCGGGCGATCTCGCTCTTGAGAATATACATCCTGGAAAGCGAGTGGAGCCGCTACGCGCCGTTCGGAAACGGTGTCGGGGGACGACTGGGGAAATGAAGGAGCTCGCAATGCGTCAAACCAACGTGGTGCTGATTGACGTTCCGAGCCGCTACGAGGGGCCGATCCGACATCGATGTCGCGAACTGGTTTTTGCAAGCACCTGGGAGCAGCAGATGAACCGAGGTGCAGCAGCGTTCGAAGGGTGCGCGCTGTGCGTATTGGGTTCGGACGGGGATCGGCGAGAGCTGGCTCGGCGAGTGGATCGCGTGCGAGAATCTCTGGGTGATTGTCCGATCGTGGTCATCGGCGGTGCATTCAGCGTAGAAGCCGTAGTCGATCTCATGCGACGGGGCGCCGTGGATGTGGTTTCGCTCCCGGCCGATCCGACCGAGCTTGCATCACAGGTGCTCTCGCACACCGACCGGCGGAGCGTGAACGCCGGACAGAGCGACTTCGTGGGGAGTACACCGGAAGTGCAGCGCGTCCGTCGTCGAATCAGGGCCGTGGCGCGAACGTGCTCGACGGTGCTTCTCACGGGCGAAACCGGCTGCGGCAAGGGCGTGGTCGCTAGAGAGATTCACCGGCTTTCCGAGCGTCGGGAGCGACCTTTCATTCACGTGGACTGCGGGGCCCTGGCGTCGAGCGTGATCGACAGCGAGCTGTTCGGTCACGAGCGCGGCGCGTTTACCGGCGCGATCGGTCGCCATGCCGGTCGATTCGAGCGTGCCGAGGGCGGGACGATCTTCCTGGACGAAATCGGAGACCTGGACCTGGCGCTTCAGTCGAAGCTGCTGCGGGTGCTGCAGGAGAGGGAGTACGAGCGCCTGGGCGGATCTCGAACCCAGGCCATGACGGCGCGGGTGATCGCCGCGACCAACCGGGATCTCGAACTCGCCGTGGCGGAGGGCTGCTTCCGAGCCGACCTTGTGTTTCGCGTCCGGGTCATCGAGATCTCGATTCCCCCGCTTCGAGAACGGCTCGACGACATGCCGGCGTTGGTCCAGGCACTGCTGGCCCAGCTCGGTGCGCGCCTCTCGCTGCGGCCGCCCGCCTTCTCTGAAAGGTTCACGAAGCGCCTCATGTCCCATGACTGGCCCGGGAACGTTCGCGAGCTGATGAACCTCCTCGAGCGTCTCCTGATCGAGAAGCCGGGGGTCGTTCTCGACGACATCGATCTCGACGGGAACTGGGGCGCGACTCGGGTCGACCGTTCTGCCAGCCGCTTCGGGGTCCAGGGCAGATTCCGAGCACCGGGGGCGACGGACCCGATCCGCGATGAGGGTCGGGGGCGTGAGGCGATCGCGGCGGCCCTTCGGGCCGAAGGGGGGAATGTGACCCGGGCGGCCCGGCGCCTGGGCCTGCCCCGGAGCACCCTGCGCCACCGGATCCGGCAACTCGCGCTCTAGCCCGGTTTATTTCTACGCCGCCGTTCGTTCTTGCGCAGCGGACTCGCAGGTTGCGATCTTTCGGCGCCCGCAACTTCGACCTCACGCTTTCGCTGTCACCTTCGCTGGGAAAACCCCACATCCTCTGAGAAGCGGACTCCGCTTCCAGCGCGGGATGGGGCGCGGCGGAGTTCGGGATGCGAAAACCCAATCGCCGCGAGCGGGGCCCGGGATGCGCAAGTCAGGGAAAGTTCGGAGGAGCGGATCCGGCCTCATCGGCGCCGGGGCTCTCGTCATCGCTCTGGTCATCGGACTTGTCATCGGAGCTGCCGGCCGGGCCGAAGCCCGGCTTCTGGGCTTCCACGGCACGCTCTCGCTGCAAGTGGGGCCCCTGGCAGAGATCCGTGTCATTGGGAGCGGAACCGCGATTCTGAATCAGTCGACGGGAGGGCTCGGCGGGCACCTCGATACGATCCGGCTCGCGACCCCGAACCTGATCGCCGGAACGGTGAAAAGTGTGCCGATCACCGGCGTGCCGCTGCTGGTGTCCCTGGCGGGGACGGTCGCGCTGGGCACGGGCGTGCTGGCTCCGATTTCGGGGGGGACGGGCGTGTTGACCCAGAACGTCCTGCCGGTCGCCGGAACCGTGCGGCTTTGTCTCCTCTTCGCGGGATGCCCGAGCTTCCTGCCCATCCCTCTGACCGTGGGCGGTACCCGGGGAGTGGGCATCGGAGGGCTCGTCACGATCAATACCTTTGGGGCCGGGGGCATCAAGATCTCGCTCTTCCACGCGCCGTGGACTGTCAAAACGGCCTTCATCACGGGGGTCCCCACCCCGGGCGGGAGCACCACCACCCTCTCATCGGTCGTGGGCTTTGCTCACGGTCCGGCCTCCGGGACTTCGTCGACGCAGAACGTGGGCGGCGTGATTCAGCTCGTGGCCCCCACGCTCGTCCTCAGCAGCAACGCGGATCTC
>JACZXC010000291.1 GCA_022571825.1 Myxococcales bacterium
GCGAGGGCGGCGCTCGCGTGGAAGTCGGCCAGACCCTGGGGCTGCTGGAAGCCATGAAGATGGAGATTGGTTTCGAGGCCCCCGTGGATGGCGTTGTGAAAGAAATTTGTGTAAATCGGGGGCAACAGGTGACTGCCGGGGAGCTCCTCCTGGTGATCGACCCCGCCGGTGAAAACGGCGAGGTGGTCTGGGGCGGAGAGCGGCTGACGCTGCCCGCGGAGCCGGATCCCCTCGATATCTTCTTCGCCCTCGATGAAGACGGCGCCCGGACCGTCCCCGACTTGAAGGCCACCGAGGCGTCTCCGGCCGAGGCCCGACGCCGAGCCATCGCCGCGGCCCGAGACGAGATCCGCCGGGTGGTGATGGGCTATGACGTCAACCCGGAGCGTGGAGAAAAACTTGTCGCATTCCTGGAGGCGCCTCTGCCGTCCGGGCTCGACGAGGGCTTTCGCTGGGAGCTGGCCGAGATTCGGCACGAGCTGACCCTGTTCACCGACGTGAATCGACTCTTCAATCGCGCGCCCCGGGCGTCGATCTCCGGCGAGCCCGGTCCTTCCATCCATGCTCAGCTTCGCCGCTACGTGCGACACCTTCCGGCGGCAGGCGCCGGTCTCTCCGATGAGTTCCTCGAGCTTCTCAAGGCCGGACTTCGACATTACGGAGTCACCGAACTGCGTCACGATGATGCGCTCGAACGCGCGGTGCTGCGTCTGTTCGCATCTCAGCTCGCACCGGAGCTGCGGCGACGACTGGCCATGGGGATGATCCGGCGCATCCGCGCCCTGGTCGGATCGGGCATTCACCTGGGCGACGACGAACGCCTGTCCGAGTCCCTTTCGCTGACCGCCGGGTTGCGCGGCCTGGTTCCCGACGCGCTGGCCGACCTCGCCATCGAGGCCGGCTACACGATCTTCGAAGGCCCCGAGCTCGAAAGTGAGGCCCGGCGCACGACCAAGGAAGTCGAGGCCTGGCTCGCCGCTGCGGAGTCGGCGCCCACGCAACCGTCCGCGGAAGTCCTGATCCACCTCGCGGCTTCGCCGCGCTCGGTTTTCGATCGCGTGGGACGCTGGCTGGTCGACGCCGATCCGCGCCGCCGGGCCATCGCGATCGCGACTCATGTGAGTCGCTTCTACGCCCCCATCTCGCCGGCCGCCCACAGCTCGACGGTGGTCAACGATGTTCACGTCGAGCGACTCGACCTCCTCGACGGCCGCATCGTACTGGGAAGCGTAGTTCGGAGAGAGGCCGTGGGCGCGGACCTCGACCGGCTCGGCCGGGCGGCTCGGGCGGCGGCCATGAGCCGAGGCCGAAGTCGGATCGACGCCATCGAATTGCTCGTTCCCGCCGAGACCGGCCTCGACGAGGGCGCGCTGCGCGAGCTGCTCACGCCGGAGATCGCGCAGAAGCTTTCGGCTGACCGGCTCACGGTCACGCTCCTCAGGGACAGCGGGCGCTCGTCGCACCGCTGTTTCCTGTTCCGGGACGACCGTGTCGTCGAGCAGGACGGACTTCACGGTCTTCATCCCGAGGTCGCCGCTCGAGTCGATCTCGATCGCCTTCGGGCCTTCGAACTGGAGCGGCTCGAGGCGCCAGACGGGATCTATTGCTTCCACCTGCGCAGCGCCGAAGTTCCCGCCGACGAGCGGATCATCGTGCTCGCCGACGTTCGGGGACGCTCCCCCGATGGTGGCTACGAGGCGAACCTCCACGTGCCCGCGTTCGAGTGGGCCTACTTCGAGGCCACCCGAACGCTGCGAAATCACCTGGGCTTGCGCGATCCCAGACGCCGGCTGCATTGGAACCGGATCGCACTCTTCGTCGGGCCCAGCATCTACCTCGACGACGAGCTGGTTCAGCGCCTGGTCCGGCGGCTGGCTCCCGCCACCCGGCACCTGGGACTGGAGAAAGTCGTGGTGCGGCTCCAGGTCCTGGATCGGAGTGCGCCCGAGCGGGCCGCCCAGCCCACCGAGATCGTGATCGCGGATCCGACCGGGAGTCGCACGGATCTCACCCGGCGCCCGCTCCATCGCGATCCTCTGCACCCCGCCCGGGACTACGAGCGCAAGGTGGTCGAGGCACGCCGACGTCGCATGGTTTATCCGTACGAGATCGTGCGCATGCTCACGGGAGCGACCGGGGCGATCGAGGTCGGGCGGGAGGATTCCGCGCGTTCTCTCCCGGCGAGCCGCTTCGAGGAGTTCGACCTCGACCCGAAGGCCGATCGGCCCGTGGCGGTGACCGTCGGCGACCGTCCCCCCGGCCAGAACACATGTTCGGTGGTGCTCGGCATCCTCTCGACCCCCACCGAGAAGGTTCCCGAGGGTATGCGACGCGTGCTGATCCTCTCGGATCCGACCCTGAGCATGGGCTCGCTTGCGGCCCCGGAATGCGATCGGATCCTCGCGGCGCTCGATCTCGCCGAGGCCCGTGAGCTTCCCCTCGAGTGGATTCCCGTTTCCAGCGGTGCGCGGATTGCGATGGACAGCGGGACCGAGAACCTGGATGCCACGGCGGGTGTCGCGCGGCGGATTATCACCTTCACCCAGGCCGGCGGAGTGATCCATCTGATCGTCCAGGGTGTGAACGTGGGCGCCCAGAGCTACTTCAATGCCCTGGCCACGATGATGCAGCACACCCGCGGTGTGCTGATCATGACGCCGGGAGCGTCGATGGTGCTGACGGGCCGCGCGGCGCTGGAGGCCTCGGGGTCCGTCTCCGCCGAGGACGAGGTGGCGATCGGTGGCTTCGAGCGGGTGATGGGGCCCAACGGTGAAGCCCAGTACTACGCCCGCGATCTGGCCGACGCCTATCGCATGCTCTACGAGCATTACCGCTACACCTACGTTCCGCCGGGCGAGTCGGGGCCGAGGCGGCACGCGACTTCCGATCCCCGGGATCGGCGTGTCACGGAATTCCCCTGCGCGGCGGGAAATGGGCACGAGTTCGCCCGGGTCGGCGATATTTTCGATCCGGAATTGAACCCCGAGCGCAAGCGGTCCTTCGCCATGCGAGACGTGATGGGCGCCCTCATCGACTCGGATGGCGGCCATCTCGAGCGTTGGCGTGCCTGGTCGGGGGCGGAGACGTCCATCGTGTGGGACGCCCATCTGGGTGGTTATCCGATCTGCCTGATCGGAATCGAGAGCCGGAATCTCGCTCGCGATGGATTTCGGCCGTCCGATGGTCCGACGGCCTGGTCGGGCGGGACGCTCTTCCCGCTCTCGTCGAAGAAGCTGGCGCGGGCGCTCAATAGCGCGAGCGGAAACCGCCCGGTGGTGATCCTCGCCAATCTTTCGGGCTTCGACGGGTCCCCCGAGTCGATGCGGAAGCTGCAGCTCGAATACGGGGCCGAGATCGCGCGAGCGGTGGTCAACTTCCGAGGACCGCTGCTGTTCCTGGTGGTCTCGCGCTACCACGGGGGGGCCTACGTCGTGTTCTCGCGGGCACTGAACGAAAACCTGCACGCCGCGGCCCTCACCGGATCCTACGCCTCGGTGATCGGCGGAGTTCCGGCGGCCGCCGTGGTGTTCTCGCGTGAAGTTCGCGCCCGTGCCGCCGCGGATCCTCGGATCGCGGACCTCCAGCGCGCGGCGCAGACGCCCAGCGGGAACGGCGCTCGCGACGCCCTCGAGCGCCTGTGGAACCAAGTCATGCTGGAGAAGCAATCGGAGCTGGCCAACGAATTCGACGCGATTCACACGGTAGGGCGCGCGCGCGAAGTCGGCTCTCTGGTAGCCCTGGTGGAGCCCGAGTCCATGCGCCCCTACCTGATCGCCGAGCTCGACCATGGCGCCGGCTAGCCAGCGACGTACCCAGAAGAAGGCCGAGTCTCATCGCCGCATCCTCGAGGCTGCGAAGGAGGTCTTCTTTCGGGATGGATTCACGGCCGCCAACCTGGACGAGGTGGCGGAGAAGGCCGGCGTCGCCAAAGGCACCCTCTACCGCTACTTCGACAGCAAGGCCGAGCTCTACGTCGCGATTCTTTCGCACAACGGGAAAATTTTCGAGCAGAAGCTGCGTGAAGTCTTGTCCCCGAGTCTGCCTCCCATGGAGAAGCTGCGGCGCGCCAGCCACTTCTACTTTCGTCACTACGTGGAGAATCCGGACTACTTCCAGATCTTCTGGGCCATCGAAAACCAGGCGGTGATCGGCGAGCTCCCGGAATCCCTGGTGGACGAGGTCACCGCGCTCTGGGATCGAAACCTGCAGCTGCTGGCCGAGATCATCGAAGAGGGGGTGCGCGACGGGGTCTTCCTCGACCACGATCCCTGGGAGATGGCGAACATCCTCTGGACCCTGGCCAACGGCATCATCCAGACCGAACGCTCCACTCCGCGACGTCGACTGCGGCGGCGCCAGCTCGATCGCGTCTTCGACGACGCCATCGAACTCGTCCTGCGCGGCTTGGCCAGGCCCACCGTCGCCGGTTCCTGAGTTCGGTTTCGTGCCCGAAACCGAGCGAAGGGGGGCCGTCGCCTACACCGAGGTCGCGGCGGATTATTTCCAACGGCGGGGACTGCGGCGTTACGCCGGGGTCGGCTCCCTGTGGGCGCTGGGGGTGGGCGCCGTTATC
>JACZXC010000292.1 GCA_022571825.1 Myxococcales bacterium
TTCCTGGGCCACAAAAGTCTCCAGAAATTCAGTTGAATCCGGCGTGTTTGCAAGAAATCTGCTCCCCGCATCAGTTCGGCCAAGAACAATGCCTCGTACAGGTTTGCCTTCTCGATCGTAACACACCGTGTAAGATTCGATGGTGGCAGGCCCCTCTGCGGTGGTATCCACGGCCGTTGCGGATGTCCGCATCTGCATGGAGGGAAGTTCTGCAATCAGACCATTTTTGGGGGCTGATTCTTTCGGTGTGGAAGCTAATACCGCTGCCGAATGCTTGGTAAAGTACCAGCCGTTACCCGTGACTAGCCCCTTGTGGCCAGGATTCTCGCGCAGCTTGCGTGCCATTTCCGCGATAGAATGCAAGGTATAGGCACTCGCTGGACCACCGGCATAAGGTAAGCCGCCGGTGACTGTAAATCCTCGCTGGTCATCAACGGCAATACCTAACATCTCACAGGCCATCTGCACCGCAACAGGAAAACAACTGTAAAAATCAAAATGATCTATCTCGGGTATCTCGATCCCGGCATTTGCCAGTGCACTGACATGGGTATCCTTCATCGATGGACATTCAGTAAAGTCCGGTCGTTCACTCGTCCACCAGGCTTTCTCCTGGCTGTGCGCTCCGCCCCACCAGTAGACCCATTTCTCCTCCGGGATGCCCAGTGCCCGGGCTTTTGCCACCGAACACAGAATCAAGCCCGCCGCCTGTTTCATTACCCCGCCGAAGGGAGAATCCGGATAATCGCCCGCGGAACCCGCGAGCGAGACCTGCCCGAGTGCGTCGAGCGCCGGGAAAACCGCGTCGGCCACACTCCCGAGCAGATCCCCCGCCGGAAGGGCGTAGAGGGCTTCGAGCGCCGCGCGCTCCGGCCCCTGCGCCAAAACGAACTCCGAGACGGAGCGGAACGTCAGCGTGGGCGCCGGGCCCCGAAGCGAGAGATTCGGATTCGCCCCGATCGTGATCCCCGCAACCGGGTCGTCCAATTGCGACGCTGTCAGAAAGCGGTTGAGCCACCCGGTGGTGGCGTGGTTGTCGCCCAGGGCCGTGGTCTCCATGAAATCCTGGGCCCGGAAGTGCGAGCGCGTCGGGTGGGGGCTCCCCGCCGCGTGGATCACCGCCAGATTCCCGGCGTGGTAGAGCGGGAGCAGGGGCTCCAGGGACGGATGCAAGCCGAAGAACCCGTCGAGGTCGAGCTCGGTGCCGGGCCACACGCGAGCCGCGGGACGCAGGTCGTAATAGGACGGGTCGCCGTGGGGGACCACCAGATTCAGGCCGTCGGCGCCGCCGCGGAGAAACAGCACGACCAGGACCTTGTCGGCTCCGGCGGCACGCGCAGGCAGCGTCGGCAGCAGGAGCGCGCTGAAGCTCGCGGCGCCGGACCGGAGAAACTGCCTTCGTGTGAGTGCCATGGCTTCCTCGTCGCGGGTCTCGCCCGCTCAGTGGCGCATGAACTCGGGAGAGCAGAGCACCAGCGACGCCGCGGTGGGGATTCGCCGCGGATCGTCGGGATCGCTCTGTTCCAGGAAATCGAGCACGGCGCGGCGCGACCAGCGCGAGAGCCTGCCGGGCACGAGACGGCCGATGAGAGAATCGACGATCCAGGGCGAAGTCCCGGCCTTTAGAACGAAGCGCGCGCCGAGCTTACCGTCGGCGATGTATCGTTGAATCAGCCGGAAGCGCTGGATCAGGGCACCGGGACTGGCCCAGGCTTCGGAAGCGTCGGGGAACCCGGTGGGGGGCGCGGCCCGATGCAACGGCTCGCCCAGCGCCTCGAGCTGCCGCGCCAGGTCCCTGGCCAGGGGTGACCCGACCCGAACCTCGACGCGGGCAGCGCGCACCAGGCTGGCGATCAGAACCAGCGGGCGCTTCACCTTCTCCCTGATGTGGCCCTCGGCGAACTCGGGCGAGAGGAGGATCGTGCGCATCACCGCGCGCAGATTGCCGTCGGTGGCGGCGAAGGTGCTGGCTGCCTCCGTGACGAGCCACTCGGGAGCATCCTCGGAGACGAAGCGCTGGACCAACAAACGACTGATGCGCTCGGCGGTCCTCGGATGCCGGGCGAGAAAGCCGAGTACCTCGAGCCCGTCGTCGATGCCGCCGGAGCGGGGAATCTGCAGGGTATCCATCAACTGTTTGGGTCCGGGTTCGTGGGCCGCCGGTACGAAGACGAAGTAGCGCTTCTGGGTCCAGTTGCTGGTTCCGAACAGATCGCCGCCCACCTCGAGAGACGCCTGGAGGCTCGGAACCAGCCGCCACCCGGTCATCGCCCGCGCGACGTTGTGCACGTCGGCCTGGCCGTAGCCCCCGTCCACACCCACGGTGTGCAGCTCGAGCAACTCGCGGGCGTAGTTCTCGTTGATCCCCGCGCTTCCCGGGTCGGCCGTGTAACCCGCCCAGGTGTTCCTGGAGTTGTCGAGGTAGTCGAGCATCGCCGGCGACTGGGCCACGGCGATCAGCAGATCTTCGAATCGCCCGAACACGCGGGGGCGGATCACATCGCGCTCGAAGGGGATCGCGGCGATGCGCAGCAATCCCTGGCTGGCGTCGACGTTGAAATGGTCGAACCAGAAGTCGACGAGAACCGCTTCGAGCTGACGCCGGCTGTAGATCGATCGGAGGATCTTGGCTTCGGTCAGCTCCCGGCGCGCCGCCGTCAGGGTTCCCAGCGGGCAGGTCGCGCAGTAGGACTCCTGGAGCTCTCGCCACGACATCTGCACGGCGGACAGGTCTGCGATGCGCGCCTCAAAGTCCGAGTCGTCGATCCAGTCGGGATGGAGCTGCTCGTCGATATAGGCCCGGACCCGCAGCTCTCCGATCCGATCGATGGACCACACGTCGGGGCCGTAGCCGATCCGATTGAGCACGTGCTCCAGGCCCTTCCCGCTGTCGTCGAGAACGTGCGGGGCGCCGCGCTGACCTGTCTGGGCGCCGCGCTGACCTGTCTCGATGTCGGAGGCGGTCTGGGTCTCGCAGCTCGAACCCGTGGCTGCGAGCGCAGACACCAAGAGGCTTGCGGTGAGAAAACGACGCAACCGGGGCCCCCTCCGAGTGTCGCCCTGCCAACCGTTTCAGGGGCCCCAGCGACTCGCAGGCTCGCTGACCTGGAAACGGTCCCCGATTGGTGGGCTCCCTCGCGTTCCTCTGTTCAAGTGGAAGCGATTCCGCCCATGTGGCGAACCAATTGCGTGCGAAGGAAAAGAATTTGGGGCAAAAGACCTACGCCCATCCTTCCGCCCGACGGCGAAAGCCCGCGCCGCGCCTGGCGCTCAAGTCGATCGCGTTGCGGTAGAGATCGGGGTCGTCAGGGCGTAGCCCTATTCTGGGCTCGGCTCGGCCAGCAGCTCCTCGATCCTGTGCTCCAGCGTGACGAAATCTCGGCGTGGCTGCTGATCGCCGCCGACGACCTCCCGGTGGTAGGCCGGACCGGGATGAACGTGCCGGACCACGCCGCGCTTGTCGATCAGGAAGCTCACTGAGGTGGCCCTGCGTCGCCCGCCATCGGGCCACCACTGCCGCAGGACCGACCAGTCGCGATCGATCCCGATTGGGAAGCGAAACCTCCGCTCCTGAACCGCCTCACGGATGTCGCTGACTGTGATCGGTCGGTGCACCGGCTTCGGGTGGTACATGCCGATCACCGTCAGCCCCCGATCCGCGTAACGCCTGTGGAACTCGTTCAGGGCCGGGGCGCTTCGCGTGCAGTACGGACAGGTGTCCGTCCACCAACGAATCAGGACCACCTTGCCGCGCAAGTCGTGGAGGCGGAGCGGCTCGGTATTCAGCCACTCGTCGATTTCCCAACCGGGTGCCTTGGTTCCGATCAGGTCGGCACCCACTGGGGTCTGACCCGTTGCGTCGGCAAGGGACGGAGAGCCTACCAGTGCAGTCACCAGCAGAAAAATCGAGATCAAAGCCACGTTCAGGGTTCTCGGTACAGCTTCGGGCGCCGGCGAACGTCATCCAGGAGTGTGAGGTCGCTGGCCTCCATGTCGTAGCCCTTGGGATGAGGCGGGCGGGGTTCCCGGCCCAGGGCCTCGATGACCCGATCATTCAGGTAGTAGCCGACATAGGTATGGAAGATCAGGCCCGGCAGAAAGGCCTGCTCTGTGGCCGCCAGCTCGTTCATCACTTCCACTTTGTCCGGCTTGGAGAGTGCCGCGAAGTCGCGTGAATCGCGGCGGCTCGCAAGAACGTCGAGGGCCGCCAGCCCCCGCGCGATGACGGGCTCGAGTTCCGGCGTGCGCCGCACGGCTTGTTCGATGTAGCGGACGAGGCCGAGCTCTCCGGCGCCGGGGAGGCTGCCGTCATCGCTCGGCGGGATGATCTCGTCCAGAACTCCCGACAGCGCGGTTTCTTGGTCGCGGGAGAATACCGAATCGCGAGCGTCTTCACTCATGCCCTTCGTCTCGTCCGACGTCGTTCCACCCGATCAATCGAACAGATTCGCGAGGTTCCTCTTGATCGTATCCGCGATGTAGAGGGTCAAGGCCTGGATCGTGCAAGTGGGGTTCACGGCGGCGGCGGTCACGAAGATGCTGCCGTC
>JACZXC010000293.1 GCA_022571825.1 Myxococcales bacterium
CTCTCTCGCCGCCTAACTATCTATTGTGCCGCAATCACTGAACGCGAAAGGGCTGCAGCGTTCGCAGCATAACACCGCGACTGGGCGCTCAGTTGTGGGCATCGGCACCCCTCCCGATTGCGGCGGGTTGCACGACTTCGAGGTCAGGGGCGCGCTGCGGAATCGCCGTCCCTGTTCGCGCCCTACCCCCCCAGCGCCGCGCCCGGCAAGCGCCTCCCACCGAGCGCCGTCGCAGCCGAGTGTCAGCGCACCGGGCCACGCCACAGTTCTGCGTTCGAGCGGCGGGGTAGGCGAGGGCGCGCGCTGAGTGCCGCCGCAGGTCGGTCTCGACCAGGGCTGTGCGCGCACCAGCTTTCCGGAGACCCCCGCAGAGTCTCCCCGCGGGACCAAAAGCGGAACAACTGGCCTCGTTAACTCTATACCCCTCTGCGCGTTGACCGTGGAATCGGTGGACCGAATACTCCGGCCGGTCGAATCCGACGGTTCCCCTCCGAACCTGTAGCCGAGTTGTAGCCGACGGGTTCGAGCGCCGGGTAAGCGACTAAGTTTCCTCGGGTTTCTCAGGCCGGCCGTGGAAACGCATTACGACCCGAGTGCGTACCAGCTCTTCGAGGCGAAGCGTGTGAAAGGACACTTGGCGCCCGTCTCGTTGCGCGAGGAGTTCCAGACGGGAGACCTTCGCGTCGAGATTCAGGTAGGGAACGAACTCCTGAGCGTCGATCCCTCAACCCTGAAGCCGCTCACGAGAATCGCCGCCCGCTTCTGGCCTGACGTACACGTGGGCGAACTCTACGAGAACCCCAGCGCGTTGTACCTTCCTCGGGACCGGGACTAATCCGCCAGGGGCTCAGCTGCGCCGCACCGCGCTGACCGGTGGCGCGAAGGCGCAGGATCCCGCCGCGGGGCAGGCGACCGCGTGAAGGCGCCACCGCTCACCGCCGCCGAGCTCCGCGAGATCGAGGCCTCGCTGCGTCAGGCCATTGCCCGTAGGGGTCAAATAGGGGTCAACACGACCGCCGAGACGCGCGCCCCCAACGGGCGGATCGGCCTAACGCCGAGCGATGCCTCAGAAAAATTTGGTGGAGCTGGGGGGGATCGAACCCCCGACCCTCAGACTGCCAGCCTGATGCTCTCCCAGCTGAGCTACAGCCCCACGGCGAGGAACCTACTGGTGGGTTCTGCGGCTGTCAAAGACGCGGCGGCATGCGTCCTTTTCGCAGCTAGGGGGCGGCCGAGGGGCGTGGTATCCTCGCGACGTTTCTGGCCGGAGTGGCGAAACTGGTATACGCAGGGCCCTCAAAAGGCCCCGGCCCTTGACGGTCGTGTGGGTTCGAATCCCACCTCCGGCACCATTTCTGGCAGCCCGGTGAGCCGGGTGGATATACATTCGCCGGAGAGCAAAGGAGCGAGTGGATCATGCGAATCCCCCGAGGGCTGTGTGCAACCCCCCTGGTGATCGCTGGGCTATCGATGGGCTTGCCGGGCATCGTGGCGGCCGAGGACTGCACGGTAGTAACAGCCGACGGAAAGACGATCCACGGCCGCGTCTTCGAGGGGATGATTCGAAAGAAGGGGAAGAAGGATTTCACCCTGACCAAGGGCGGGGAGATGGTGAAGTTCGTGCCGTACCAGGGCATGCCCGTCACCGGAAAAAAGACCGAATACGCGAAGCTCAAGAGAAACGACTGGGTCAACGTCTGCTTCCGGCGGATGGACAAGCCCCGTTACGCCTACGAGCTCATCGTGATCCCGGCCCCGGACGACCACGCCGAGGATCTCTAGCCGCTCTCGAGGCCGAGGCGTTCGACGCCCTGGTTCCCGTCGGGTAGCGTTGGATCAATGCCCGAACCCCTGCTTGAACCCGACCAGTTCGCCCGCTACGCGCGGCACCTGACCCTCCCCCAGTTCGGCATCGACGGCCAACGGTCTCTGCTCGAGGCGCGCGTCCTGCTGATCGGGGCCGGAGGCCTGGGCTGCCCTCTCGCGCAATATCTCGCGGCCGCGGGCGTCGGCACGATCGGCCTGGTGGATTTCGATCGCGTCGACCTATCGAACCTCCAGCGCCAGGTGCTCTACGGAACGGCGGACGTCGGTCGGCCGAAGCTCGAGGTGGCCCGCGAACGCATCGCAGCCATGAATCCCGATGTGCAGGTCGAAACCCATTCGGTGCAGCTGACGTCGGAGAACGCTCTCGAGATCCTGAGCGAGTACCAGATCGTGGTCGATGGAACCGATAACTTCCCGACCCGATACCTCAGCAACGATGCCTGCGTGCTGCTCGGCAAGCCCAATGTTCACGGCTCCGTCTTTCGCTTCGAAGGACAGGCCACCGTCTTCGACGCGCGCCACGGCCCCTGCTATCGCTGTCTCTACCCGGAGCCGCCGCCGCCGGGAGTCGCTCCCTCGTGCGCCGAGGGCGGTGTGCTCGGCGTGCTCCCCGGGCTGATCGCGATGATCCAGGCCACCGAGACCGTGAAGCTCATCACCGGAATCGGCGAGCCGCTGTACGGAAGGTTGATCCAGTACGACGCGCTGGGCATGCGCTTCGCGGAGTTTCGTCTGAAGAAGGACCCGGGCTGCCCGATCTGCGGCGACAACCCAAGCATCACCCAGTTGATCGACTACGCTGGGTTCTGCGGTGTGCCCAGGTCGCAGGAGGACGATGTGTCGATTGCGGAAGTTACGGCGGCGGAGACCCGGGCCCGACAGGAGCGGGGCGCGGAGTTCCTGCTCCTCGACGTCCGCGAATCCGAGGAGGTCGAGACGGCGAGGATCGAGGGCTCGACGCTGATTCCCCTGAGCGAGATCGAGTCTCGCATGGATGAGATCGCGGAATGGAAGCAGCAACCCATCGTGGTGCATTGCCATCACGGCATGCGCAGTGCCCGGGCCTGTGAGATCCTCGCCGCGGGCGGGTTCGAGCATCTCGAGAACATGACGGGCGGGATCGAAGCCTGGTCGCTGACGGTGGATCCCAGGGTCCCGCGCTACTGACGTGGCGCCGGGAGGGAGCCGTGGCCAGATCCAAGATTCCCGGACCCCTGGAGCGCCGTCATCTGGTCGAGCGCAACCTCGGCGAATCTCGGGCACTTCAGATTGCCGAGGCCTATCTGGCCGAGGGACGCGCGGTCGAGGCCGTCGACTTCCTGCGCATCGGCAACGGCGCCGATCGGCTTCGGGAGCTTCGTCGCCAGGCGGTGGAATCGGGGGATGTCTTCCTGCTGCGCGCCGTGGCCGCAGCCACGGGGGAGGACCCGGAACCCGGAGAGTGGCGGGATCTCGCCGACGCCGCGGCCGCAGCGGGCAAGGAAAGCTACGCTGTGGAGGCGCGACGCCAGGCACAGCGGGGGGAGGACTGATCGTGGCACTTCGCCGCGTTCTATTTCGGGGTCTCGTCAAGGAAGCGGAGGAGGAGATGAACAAGTACCTCAGCACCCACGAGGTACGCGTTCTCCACATGGCCCCAAGCGAAACCGGCGATCACATCACCGTTAGCCTCCCGGTCGAGGAGCCGGAGCCTCTGCTTCGCGAGGAAGGGATCTGAGCCGAAGCCGGCGGCGACCTGGCCGATGCCCGACATCCAAATCCAGAACGCGCGCTCCCACAATCTTCAGGGAGTGAGCTGCCGGATTCCCCTGCGCTCGCTCACGGTGGTGACGGGTGTTTCCGGTTCCGGGAAATCGACCCTCGCCTTCGACACCCTCTATGCCGAAGGCCAGCGGCGCTACCTCACCTCTCTCTCGACCTATGCCCGGCAGTTCCTGGAGCGTTTGCCCCGCCCCGATGTGGATTCGATTTCGAACCTCCCGCCGGCGATCGCCGTCGAGAGGCGGAATCGGGTCACCAGCGCGCGCTCGACGGTGGGGACCGCAACGGAGATCCTGGACTACCTCCGCCTCCTCTTCGCGACTGTGGGCGAGACCCGCTGTCCGGACTGCGATCGCCCGGTGATGCCCGGAACCGTCGAGTCGATCGCGGAACGGATCCTCGACCGCTGGGAGGGCCAACGCATCTCCCTGGCGGCGGCGCTGCCGCGCCATCGCGGAGACACGGCGTCGGCCGTTCGGGACCGCCTGGCGGCGGACGGATTCTCGCGTTGGCTCGACGCCGACGGCCGGGTGGTGGACGCCACGGAACTGTCCGCGCGCGCCTTCGCTTCGCTGCGTCGCCACGGCCTTCTTCTGGTCGATCGATTGGCCCTTCGTCGCAGTGACGGTCGCGCGCGACTGAGTGAGGGGATTGTCACGGCGTTCGCGCGGGGAGAGGGGCGCTGCATGGTGGTGAGTGAGACGGGGGAGCGCGCTCTCTTTCAAGAGGGCTCCGCCTGCGACGGATGCGGCCGCCGCTTCGACGTCCCCCGTCCGGCGCTCTTTTCCTTCAACAGCCCGCTGGGCGCGTGCTCCGAATGCCAGGGATTCGGCCGGATTCCGGTGCTGGATCGGGAGCGAGTGATCCCCGATCCATCCAAGAGCCTCGAGGCGGGCGCGATCGCACCGTTCGCGACGCCCAAGGGACAACGCGCCCAGCGCAAGCTGCTGTCGGCCTGC
>JACZXC010000294.1 GCA_022571825.1 Myxococcales bacterium
GCTATACGCTGACCCCCGAGGAAGCCGCAAGAGTTCCGGTCATGCCCGGTAGCCTTTCCGAGGCCCTCAGCAATCTCGAGAGGGACACGGACTTCCTGCTCAAGGGCGATGTCTTCACGGCGGATGCCCTGGAGATGTGGGTCCAATACAAGCGCGAGAACGAGGTCGACCCCGTGCGGGTACGACCGCATCCCCACGAGTTCGAGCTGTACTACGACGTCTAGGGAGGCGGAATTGCCGGCTCGCGTCTACCTGCTGCACTTCGAGAGCCCGGGATTCGTGTCCCGGGCTTTCGAAGTGCTGATGGCCTCGTCGCGGATTGACGGCTGCCTGGTGGAGCCCGAGCGCGGGTGGCTTCGGTTTCTGGCGCCCCGCCGGCTCGCCGACCGCCTCGTCGAACGGATCTATCTCGAGGGTGGGCTCACCTGGTGCAGTCGGCACGACCTGAAGGCCGGGGACGAGTGCCAAGACGTCTGGCCGGCGGACGGCCCGGTTCCGTCGAACCCGGGAGCCCACCTAGGCCCCTAGCAGCTGGCGCAAGACTACAGCCCGAGAACGCGCTCGAAGGAATACAGGCCCGGGCTCCGCTCGGCCAGCCAGAGCGCCGCGCGAATCGCCCCCCGTGCGAAGGGGTCGCGGGTGTGGGCCCGGTGGACTAGCTCGAGCCGTTCTCCCTTCCCGACCAGAAATACGCTGTGCTCGCCGGGACAATCTCCGGCGCGCAGGGTCTGGATTCCGATCGCGCCGGGGGGGCGGGCCCCCGTCTCACCCGCGCGTTCCAGCACCAGATGGTCCGCCAGGGTCTGGCCCCTCGCCTTCGCCACCGCCTCGGCCAGCTTGTACGCCGTCCCGCTGGGCGCGTCGCGTTTGGCCGCGTGATGAATCTCGACGAGCTCGGCGTCGTAGTCGGGCCCCAATCGCCGGGTTGCTTCCCCCACCAGATGGACCAGGACATTCACGGCCACCGAGAAGTTCGGGGCGACGATCAGGGGGACGCGCTCCGCCAGGATCTCGAGTTCGCGTCGCTCCTCGTCGGAGAATCCCGTGGTTCCCGTGACGTAGGGGAGACCCGCATCGGCGGCCAGCCGCAGGGTCGCCAGCGTCACGGCGGGGATCGAGAAGTCGATGACGAGGTCCGATGCCGCCAGGCTCGCCTTGGCATCGTCGCCCACGGTGACCCCGTCTTCGAGGGTCTCGCCGAGTCGCGGGTGCCCTGTCACTTCGAGGGCGGCACCGAGGCGCAGCCGGGTCTCGTCCGAGACGGCGACCCGCACCCGCTCGCCCATGCGACCCAGGGCGCCCACCACCAGGACCCGGCGCGGCTCCGACATCAGACTGCCCCGAGCTCCTTGAGAACTCCCTGGAGTCGCTCCCGGTTCGGAGGCGTTAGGGGGGTCAGCGGCAATCGGATCTCGTCTCGGATCCGCCCGAGGATGACCAGGGCGGTCTTGACGGGAATCGGATTCGTCTCGCAGAAGAGCACCTCGAAGAGCGGCAGCAATCGCCGATGGATGCGCAGGGCCTCTTCCCCTTCTCCCGCCCGTTGAGCGCGGACCAGCGCGCTCAGCTCGCCGGGTACCACGTTCGCCGCGACGGAGATCACCCCCCTTCCCCCGACCGCGAGGATCGGCAGGGTGAGGGCGTCATCTCCCGATAGCACCGAGAATTCGTCCGGGCAGAGCGCGGCGACGGTCGCAATCTGTGCCAGGTCGCCGCACGCTTCTTTCACTCCCACGAGCTGCTCGATGTCCGCCAGTCGCGCCAGGGTCGCGGGCAGAATATTCGAAGCGGTCCGGCCCGGAACGTTGTAGGCCAGCAAGGGGAAGTCGGTCGCCCGGGCGATTTCTGCGTAGTGGGAAAAGATGCCCTCCTGGGTGGGCTTGTTGTAGTAGGGAGAGATCAGCAGGGCGCCGTTCGCCCCGGCCTCCTTGGCGTGACGGGTCAATTCGATCGCCTCGCGCGTCGAGTTGGAGCCGGTGCCGGCAACGACCGGAACCCGACCGTGTACCGCGGACACCACGATCTCGACCACGCGTCGATGCTCTTGGTGAGAAAGGGTGGCGGACTCCCCGGTCGAGCCGCAGGGCGCTAGCCCGTCGACACCCGCCCCGATCTGCCACTCCACCAGGTCGCGCAGCGCAACCTCGTCGATGGCATCATCGCGAAAGGGTGTCACCAGTGCCGTGAAGGCTCCCTCGAACACCGCTAGCGCCTCCGATCGCCGGTTGCTTCCGTCGGCACCGGGATCTGCCCACGGAAGACCTCGGCTGCGGGACCGGTCATGATGACGGCCGCCTGGTCGCTTTCCCAGTCGATCTCGAGCTCCCCGCCGCGCAGCTCGACGATGAGAGAGCGATCCACGACTCCCCGGAGGATGGATACCACTGCCACCGCACAGGCGCCGCTGCCACAGGCGAGGGTCTCTCCGGTTCCGCGTTCCCAGGTTCGCTGACGAATGCGGCGGCGGCTCACCGGCGCGGCGAACTCCACATTGACGCGGCTGGGAAACGCACGGTGGTGCTCGATGCGGGCTCCCAACCGGGCCACCGGCGCCGCGTCGAGGTCGTCGACGAAGAGCACCGCATGGGGATTGCCCATCGAGACACACGATATCCTCAGGATCTCGCCATCGATGTCGATGGCGGCATCGAGCACCGGGCCGTTGCCGCCAGCCAGGGTCGTGGGGATCTTGGAGGGCTCGAGAATCGGGCGGCCCATGTCGACGGCGACCCGATCGGTTCCGGCCCAGCGCGGGCGCACCACTCCGCTCAGGGTCTCGACGCCGATCTCGTCCTTCTCGGTGAGTCCCCGATCCCGCACGAACTTGTAGAAGGCGCGGATACCGTTGGCGCACATCTCGGCCTGGGAGCCGTCGGCGTTGTAGATCTCCATGCGGAAGTCCGCCGCCCGCGACGGTCGCGCCACCAGGAGCTGGTCGGCACCGATACCGAAGTGGCGGTCGCAGAGAAGATGGGCCAGGGGCTCGATGGGCGGCAGATCGCCGCCAATTCCATCGAGGACGATGAAGTCGTTCCCGGCTCCGTGCATCTTGGTGAACTCGAGGCGCCGGGTCATCCGGTGAGCTCCTCGGGTACGGATTCCCCGCGCACGAGGTCTTCCAGGGTCTCGCGCTTCCGAACTACGGCGAACCGCTCGCCGCGGACCAGCACCTCCGCCGCCCGCGGGCGCCCGTTGTAGTTGGAGGACATCGCGAATCCGTAGGCGCCGGCGGAGCGCACCGCGAAGAGATCGCCCGGCTCGGCCCGTGGAAGTAACCGCTCCCGGGCCAGGAAGTCCCCCGACTCGCACACTGGGCCCACTATGTCGACGGTCTGCTCCGGGGCCCGCGGGGGGCCGACCGGCTCAATTCGTTGGTAAGCCTGGTAGAGGGACGGGCGGATCAGGTCGTTCATGGCCGCATCCACGATCACGAAGTGCTTGGCCTCGTTGCTCTTCTGGTAGAGAACGCGGGTGATGAGGATGCCCGCATTGGCGGTGATGGAGCGACCCGGCTCGACGACGATCTCACAGTCCAGGTCGCCGACAATACCGATCACGGTCTCGGCGTAGAGGGCCGGCGAAGGGGGTTCCTCCTTCTGGTAGCGGACCCCGATGCCCCCGCCCACGTCGATGATCTCGATCCGGTGTCCGGCTTTCCTCAGCTCCTCGACCAGACTGCGGACCCGCGCGAGGGCGTCGGCCAGGGGCTCGATACTCAGGATCTGTGAGCCAATGTGGCAGTCCACGCCCACGACGCAGACGTGATCCAGGGCCTTTGCCTCCGCGTAGGCTTCCACCGCCTCCGCGATCGGGATGCCGAATTTGCTCGTGCGAAGTCCCGTCGAAATATAGGGGTGGGTGCGGGGATCGACGTCCGGGTTGACACGGAAGCCGATGGGAGCAACGCAGCCCTTGGCTTCGGCGCATGCATCGATGCGACGCAGCTCGGCCCGTGACTCGATGTTGAAGAGCTTGATCCCGGCGTCGAGGGCGCGATTGATTTCGGGGTCTGTCTTGCCCACACCGGAGTAGACGATCTTGCTCGGATCGGCGCCGGCGCGCAGCGCTCGGAAGAGCTCGCCGCCGGAGGTCGCGTCGATCCCCGCGCCGCGGGCCACCAGCGTGCGCACCACCGCCAGGTTCATGTTCGACTTGATCGAGTAGCAGACGGTATGACGCACCCGGGCGAGTGCGGTGGTCAGCGCGTCATAGGCCTCGCATAGCGCCGTGGCGCTGTAGATGAAAACCGGCGTTCCCGCCTGCTCGACGATTCGCGCGATCGGCACGCCTTCGGCATGGAGATGGCCCCCCCGGCGCGGGAACGGATCGCTCACTGTGGCTCCTCCTCGGACTCCCGGTTCTCCGTTTCGCCGCCCGCCAGTTCAGAGGGCGCGGAGGTCGCCGAGGGCACGGAGCCCAGAGCCGGCACCTCCCGGGTCCGCACCGGGGGCCCAACCTTTCCGCACCCGAGCAGGGTCAGAGCCAGGCCCAGGCTCGCGATACGGCTTCGCGGGGTCACGATTCCGCC
>JACZXC010000295.1 GCA_022571825.1 Myxococcales bacterium
TCGAGCCGAGCGAACGCTCCTGCGCGCCCTCCGCCTCCAGGGCGAAGATGCACCGTCGTCGCTCGACGCGCTTCTCGGCCGGGTACTGCTCCATCGAGGCGCCCTCGGCCGAAGCGCCACACACTTTCACCGAGCGATCGAACACGACCCGGAATTCGCCGAAGCCCACGCGAACCTCGGCCTGGTACTGATGCGCGCCGAACTCGACCAGGAAGCCCGACCTCACCTGGAAAAGGCCCTCGCCTTGGGACTGGACACCGCCGACGTGCATGTCGCCCTCGCCACCCTGGCCATGCGCGGCCGCGAATGCGAGACCGCCATCCACCACTATCGCGAAGCCCTGCGATTGAACCCGGGCATGCGGGGAGCGGCCAACAACCTCGCGTGGCTCCTCGCCACCAGCCCCCGGGAATCCCTTCGCGACCCGGACCAGGCAATCCGCATCGCCGAGGCGATGCTGGGGTCACGGGACTCCGAGAACCCCGCCCTGCTCGATACGCTCGCGACCGGCTACGCCGCCGCGGGGCGCTTCCAAGACGCGATCCGCACAGCCAACGAAGCCATCGGTCGCTGGCCCGCGAACGACGACGCCCGGAAGGAGGTCGAGGCGCGACTCGCCCTGTACCGCGCCCATCGCGCCTATCTGGCACCCCTGCCGCACCCGGACGAGTGACCCGGCCGTTCTCGCTCAGCTGTCGTGCAGGGATCCGGGCTCCGCACCCAATTCACCCAGCTGGCCGTACTCCGCCCTTCCCCCTCGATCGAGAACCGATCCGATCAACCCGATCGCGACGTTGAGGGCGAGGCCGATGACCCCGACATGGAGACCGCCCACGCGCTTCAGATCGAAGACGACGCCCGCGACGACGAGCACCGCGCCGACCACCAGTCCGGCGAACGCCGGTCTCGCCCGCAGGCCGCGCCAGTGAAGAGCGATGAGGAAGGCCGGTACACACTGGATCAGGAGCTCCATCTTCAGTTCGATCAGTCCCCAGAGGGTGATGTCGCGAGCGATCATGGCGAGCCCCGCCATGGTGACCATCACCGCCCCGGCGATCCGTTTTCCGAGCGCGGTGGTCGAGGCGTCGTCGCGAGAGCGTCCGAGCAGGTCGCCGGCCACCTGGGAGCCGAGGGAGAGCAGAACCGAATCGGCGGTCGACATGATCGCGGCGAGGGCACCCAGAAAGACCAGGACGGCCGCCACTGCGAAAAGCGGGCCCGCCGTCGCCCATTCCCCGAGGAGCAGCGGCAGCACCCGGTCGGCCTCGACCGCGCCGAGGTTCGCGAAACGCGGGATCGCGGCCAATCCGATCAGGGTCACGACCAGGGTCGTGGTGAGAGGCATGAACGTCATCAGGGCAAGCGATCGCCGCAACGTGCGGGCACTGGAGGCCGCGTACACGCGCTGGATCGCCTGGGGGTAGACGACACTGGCGAGGCCCAGCAGGACGATGGTGCTGGCCCAGTTGAGGCACTCCCGCGCGTCGGGCACCCGGACCGCCTCGGGACGAACCACCCGAATCGATTCCGTCAGAGCACCGACCCCACCCGTGGACCCCAGCAACCAGGCCATCAGTGTGGCGAGCCCCACCATCATCAGCAGCGCCTGGGCGGCATCGGTCCAGGCCACCGCGCGCATTCCCCCGAGGGTCTCGTAGAACAGAACCATTCCGGCGAGAATCACGATCCCCAACTCGTAGGGGACGATCCCGCCGGTAACCTGCGCCGCCAGCTCTCCCATCGCCTTGAGCTGCGCAAAAAGAAAATTGGCCAGTGCTGCGGTCATGAGGACCGCAACACCCATGACCAACGCGCGGCCGCCGGATTCGCTGCCAAAGCGATACCGCACCCAGTCTCCGGGTGTCACGAAGCCGCGGCTCACCGCCACCGGCCGGAGTCGCGGAACCAGGAGGTGGAACGCGACGATGATCGACATCATGAATCCGGTGGCCATGATCCATGAGAACCCGCGGCGGTAGGCCTCGCCCGGATAGCCGAGCAGGGAGTTGCCGCTGTAGGCCGTGGCGTACAGCGTGAGGAACAGCACGAAAACGCCGAGTTCGCGCCCAGCCAGAAAGTGGTCCCCCGGCGAGGCATCGCGTCGCGCACGCCGAGCCACCTCCGCCACCCCGACGAGGACCGTCAGATAGACCCCGAGGCCCAGGAGGCCCAGCATGCCGAAGCTCACGAAGTGTCGTCCTCGTCCCTCTCGGGAATTTCCGCGACCAGCCAGGCGATCGCGTTGAGCACCGCCACCACCGCATAGCAGCCGAGCGCGACGGCCACCCAGTCGGGTAAGCCCCCGATAACGGACGGCACCCCGCCGGCGGTCCGGTACCAGGGAATGGAGATGACGTAGAGCGCCGCGATCGCCCAGAGCAATCCCGTCCGTACGCGTCGCCTCCAGCGTCTCGGCATCTTCACTTGATTCCGACTCCGCTCGGTCAGAAGAGACCCGGCTGGGACTCGGGGACCGGTTGCGCGCAGGTCGGGTCGTCGTAGCGGGGGTTATTCACACGCGAACTCACAGGGTGCAATGTCATGCGGTCGGAGGCGAACGGCCGCAAGAGATCGAGCAAACCGTCGACATCTCGACTCTCCGGGTCCAGCCAACGCGCGTAGTCCTGGGGGTCCAGAATCACAGGCATGCGATCGTGCAGGGGGGCGATCCGCTCGTTGGCCCGGGTCGTCAACAGCGTGCAGGATTCGATCACGAGGCCCCCGGGGCTGCTCCATCGTTCCCACAGTCCGGCCATCGCGAACGGGGGCTCATCGTTCACACCGATGTGATATGGCTGCCGCGCCCCGGACGTCCCGGCCCACTCATAGAACCCGTCGGCGGGCACGAGACATCGGCGCAGACGAAATGCCTTCCGATACGCCGGCCGCTCCGCCGCGGTTTCCGCGCGGGCATTGATCAACCGCATACCGACCTTCGGGTCCTTGGCCCAGGGTGGGATCAGCCCCCAACGGCGCGGCTCGAGCACACGGGCACCCTCCGGCTCGGCGCGGATCGTCGCGACGTCTTGGGCGGGCGCGATGTTGAAGCGGGGGCTCAGGTCCGGAACTTCGCGGAGACCGAAGCGCAAGGCCAACCGCTCCGGAGTCGACGTCAAGGTGAAACGTCCGCACACAGCAGCCCCTCCCACCCTCTCCAACCCCAACGGGGCATCGGACTCCGCCTGCTACAGTACCGCGTCTTGCGTTCAAAGATTCTAGAGACCAGCCCATCCCCGTCGAGCCATCGACCCCAGTCGCTCATCGTACGCGGAGCCATTGGCGGCACGCTCATGGGCTTGGCCAACCTCGTCCCCGGCATCAGCGGTGGGACCATGCTGTTGGCCACCGGCGTTTACCCCGCCTTCATCTCAGGGATTGCCGAGATGACGACGCTTCGATTCCGGGCCCAGTCCGTCGTGCTCCTGGGATCGATCGCCGTGACGGCGGCGCTGGCGATCCTGCTCCTCGCGTGAAACGTCAAGACGCTGGTCGAGAGCCACCGATGGGCCATGTACAGCCTGTTCATCGGACTCACGCTCGGCGGCATCCCGCTGGTGTGGCGCATGGCGCGTCCCGCTTCCCTCGGCATGGGCTTGGGCGCTCTGGGCGCCTTCGGCGTGATGCTGGCATTGGCGGTGGCCCGCACCCCCCGCGCCGGGGACGAGCCGTCGAGCGCGTTGCTGGTGTTCGTGTCCGGAGTCGCCGCGTCGTCGGCCATGATCCTGCCGGGTGTGAGCGGAGGCTACCTACTCCTTCTGCTGGGCCAGTACGAGTCGATCCTCGGAACCATCGACCAGCTCAAGCGAGGTCTACTCGGCGGCGCGGGGTGCGGGGGGGCGTTCGCGCCCGACATCGCGGTGATCCTGGACGCGATGAACCTCTTGCTGCCCCTGGGAATCGGCGTCGTGGTCGGGGTGGTCGGTGTCAGCAATCTGCTCCGCTGGCTTCTCGCGCGGTACGGAAAGCCGACTCTCGGCGCTCTCCTCGGCTTGCTGCTCGGCGCCGTCGTCGGGCTGTGGCCGTTTCAGGAGGCGCACCCGCCGGAGCCGGGCCAGATCGTGAGAGGGCAAGCCGCACCCATCGAATCCCTCGCGGAACTCGAACCCAGACATTGGCCGGTCCGCGTGTTCCGTCCCGACGCCGCACAATCCGCCACCTCCCTGGGTCTCGTCGTGCTGGGCCTGATCGCCACGACCAGCGTCGGCCGCCTGGGCCGCGAGACTCCCGCCAGCCGTTCCTGACCTGCGGGGAAGGCCCCAGCTGCTGCGAAGCGACAGCGCTTCACTTCGCCGCCGCCCCCCTCGCCGCATCCCGGGCCCCGTTCCAATATCGGATCACGGCCAGCAGCGGCCACGCAGCAGGGCTAAAAGCCCGAAGGGCGCGCAGCCAGGCGAAGCCGAGCGAAGTCGGACGAGTCGAGGCGGGCCCCTGCAAGGCAAGGCCGAAGGCCGCGCAGCCAGGCGACGCCGAGCGGAGGCGGGCCCCGGACAGGCA
>JACZXC010000296.1 GCA_022571825.1 Myxococcales bacterium
CGAGCCCCAACGGAATCGGCTGGGCGATCGGCCTGATTCAGGCGGCCGTGATCTCGATCCCGGGATTCGCGCTCCTCTGGCTCAACTCCCGAAGTCGACGGGAAGCTTCGGTTTCCGGCACACGCCTACGGGTGCGACCGGATGGGTCACGCTAGAATGACCGCGTCCCCCCAGGAATCGGAACGCGAATCTCGCGACTTCGCCATCGCCTTCGTCGTCACGGAACCGCGCGGGCGTTGACTGGTCCGCCCGTCGTTGCTGAGGGTGCCCCTGTGTCGAACGAGCCTCCGTTCTTCGAGAACCCGCCGCTTGACGCGTACGAGTCCGACGCCTCTTCGACCCGATCCGTCCCGCTCTCGCTCGAGCGCCGCCCTGCCCGGCCGCCTGTCGCCGCTCCCACCGAGACCGAGCCGACCCCGCCCGAGAAGCTCGACGTACTCCTTCACTCCCGCTTCGGCTTCGAGAACTTCCGCCCGCATCAGCGCGACGTCTGCGAAGCCGTCACCCGGGGCCAGGACGTCTTGCTCGTCATGCCGACCGGCGCCGGAAAGTCGCTCTGCTACCAGCTCCCCGGAATCGCGCGGGCGGGCACGACCCTGGTCGTGAGCCCCCTGATCGCACTCATGGAGGACCAGGTCGCGAAGCTGCAGCACCACGGTTTGCGCGCCGATCGCATCCACTCGGGTCGCAATCGCTCCGAGTCGCGTCGGGTCTGCGTCGACTACCTGAAGGGCGACCTCCACTTTCTCTTCATCGCTCCGGAGCGGCTCAGCGTTGCGGGCTTTCCCGAGATGCTCGCCAAGCGAAAGCCCGCACTGATCGCCGTCGACGAGGCGCACTGCATCTCGCAGTGGGGCCACGACTTCCGCCCCGATTACCGCATGTTGAGGGATCGTCTGCGACCCCTCCGCCCGGCTCCCATCATCGCCATGACGGCCACCGCCACCCCGCTCGTCCAGCGCGACATCGTCGATCAGCTCGGCAACGAGCAGACAGAGCACTTCATTCACGGTTTCCGTCGCTACAACATCGCGATCGAGGTGGCAGAGCTCCCACCGGCCGCACGCGAAGACGCCGCGTTGCGCATTCTGAAGAACGCCGCTCGCCGCCCCGCCATCGTCTACGCCCCGACCCGCAAGAAGGCCGAGAGCCTCGCCGCGAGGCTCGCACAGCAGATGCCCTGCGCGGTCTACCACGCCGGTGTTGCCGCCGCGACACGCGACCGCGTGCAGGCCGACTTCCTCAGCGGCCGCCTCGACGTCATCGTCGCCACCATCGCCTTCGGCATGGGGATCGACAAAGCCGACGTTCGCACCGTTCTCCACACCGCGCTGCCGGGTAGCGTCGAGGGCTACTACCAGGAGATCGGTCGCGCGGGACGCGACGGCCTTCCCTCCCGCGCCATCCTCCTGCACAGCTTCGCCGACCGTAAGACCCATGAGTGGTTCCTCGAACGCGACTACCCCGAGCCGACGCAGCTCGCGCGCGTCTTCGACGCCCTGGACGCGACCCCCCGTTCCAGCGAGGCTCTACAACAGCGCGTCGCCGGCCATCGCATGAGCGGCGAGAGCTTCGAGAAGGCCCTCGAAAAACTCTGGATCCACGGCGGTGCGCTCGTCACCCCCGAAGGCGACGCGAGCCGCGGCGATGCGAATTGGCGGGAATCCTACCTCGTACAACGCCGCCACAAGGAAGCGCAGCTTGCGGACATCGCGCGCTTCGGCGAGAGCGTTGGCTGCCGCATGCTGCACCTGGTGCGCCACTTCGGCGATCAGGAAGACGGCGGCGCCGCGTGCGGAACCTGCGACGTGTGCGCACCGACAACAACGATCGGGCTCAGCTTCCGCGCGCCCACGCCGACCGAGTGCGATGCCCTGGGCCAGATCCTAGGAGCCCTACGCGAGCACAACGGACCGAGCACCGGACGTCTCCACCAGAACCTCTTCGGCGATGGCCTCGATCGCAAACGCTTCGAGGTGCTGCTGGCGGCGCTGGTGCGGGGCGGGATGCTGACCGTGGAGGAGGACTCTTTCGAGAACGAGGGCAGGGAGATCCGCTTCCGGCGGGCGTTCCTGACCGCCGCGGGCCGTGGGGCCAAGGGCCATGCCCTCGCCGAGCTCCCGCTGATCGATCCGCCCCGGGGTACGACCCCTCGCGAGAGAAAGCGCGCCGCGCAGCCGACGAGGCGCGGCGGCCGCAAGAGCGGAACGGGGACCCGTCGTCGAAGCACGCGTTCGCGCCCCGCATCCCGCGTTTCGCTCTCACACGAGGACGCGTCGGACGAGCTGGTACAGGCGCTGAAAGAGTGGCGCCTCGAAAAAGCGAGGCGCCGCCGCATCCCCGCCTTCCGTATCCTCACCGACCGGACGCTCATGGAGATCGCGATCCTTTCGCCGCGAGACGAAGAGGCGCTTCTCGCAGTGAAGGGGATGGGGCCGACATTGGTGAGGAAGTACGGGCAGGAGATCCTTCGACTGATGCCGGCTCGGGCGGATTGACCGGCTAGCGACCGATATCGCCCACCTGTCTCGCGACTGCCTCGAACAACTCCGCGCTGCCGAGGCCTTCGCCTTCGGTCTCGCGCCCTACCGCCCACTCCGGTCCCACAGACTCGGGTCCTTCGCCGGGCGGGAGCGGCGGTGTGTAGTAGCCGAGCGCGTAGCTCCCGAGCGTGTAGCCGAGCAGATCCTGCATCTCGGCGGATAGGTCCCTGGCGATTTCCGGCGGACACGAGAGATACTGGTTCTCTTCCTGCCGCAGCCACCCGAGCGTGTACGTCAGGTTCATCCCGATGCGATCGCCGTCCGATCGGTTCTCGCCACCGCCGTGGAACACGGAGCCCGTGTAGAGGAGCGCGGATCCGCGACTCATCTCTGCGTGTGCCACCTCATCGGGCTTCGGGCGGCGATCGTCCGGCCATCTCGTGCTGCCGGGCGCTACGTGCGTGGCGCCGTTCTCGCAAGTGAAGTCGCTGATCGCCCAGATCGCGTTGAACTGCGGCTCCACGTCTTTCAAGTAGGTGCCCCACGCCCAGCGGTCCCGGTGGATCGCCTGGGAGGGTTGTCCGGGCATCAGGCGGATGATCTGCCCGAGGTGCAGCTGGATGCGCGCGCAGTAGGGCGCGAGAAACTGGCGAGCCGTCTCGAGGACGCTGCCGTTCAGGATCAACTCGCGGCAGGCGGGCGACCGCGCCACCAGCGCTCCCGTCCGCGTGGTCTTGAAGCCCGAGAATTCGTCGGCGCCGGTGCGCGTAGCGTCGATGTAGGGGCGCGTCTCGTCGAGCACTCGGTCTACTTCGGAGCTGGCAATCAGGTCGCGCACGACGACGGCACCGTCCTGGTGAATCACCGCCAGGATGTCTTTCGTACTGGCGGTCGCGGGTAGCGTCGTGAGCTGCGTCATCGCGGGTCTCCTTGTCTGCCGTGGCACTGGCTCGAGGGTAGCCCGTGCGGCGCCCTCGGGCGGGTACACTCCGCCTCACCGATGAATAGGATACACACGGTCAAGAGGCCGTGGCCCTTACTTTGCGGAAGTGTCCCCTCGGGCCCTGCGGCAAGCCTCGTCGAACTTCCGCTCCAGGTGCTCATTGGTGCCACGGAGACGGTTGACCACCTGAATGGACCACTCGATGTACTCCTGGCGCCGCTCGGGGGACCAATTGGCGGGCGGGGATGTCGCGAGGTCGGTCACGTTGCAGATCTTGTCGGCCAGCTTCACCTCGCGCGCTCGCGTGGAACTCGCCCTGGCGTGCTCGATCTGAAGGCGTTTGCGTTCTTTCTTGGGGAGGCTCTTGTCGTCGCTGACTTCCCCGACGACCGAGCAGATCTCGCGTCCGAACTCGGATTCCAGCTCTGCGGCGGTGGTTTCGGTGTCCTCGATGGTGTCGTGAAGGATTCCCGCCACGATCGTGGCGATGTCACGCACGTGCCCGGTGTTCCAGAGGACCTCGGCAACGGCGATCGGATGGTTGATGTAGGGAGACGCGATTTCGTCCTTTCGACGCTGGTCGCGGTGCTTGTGGGCCGCGAAGCTGACTGCTTTCAGCAGTAGAGCGAGATCGGCTTCGCCCAATGCGTCGGCGGTCTTGCGTTCCATCTGACTCGATTCTATCTCACCGGTGTGCATTCGGACCTGCCGCGCGCGAAATCGAAGGAGACTTAGTCACTGGGCATCGCGCCCTACGCCTCAATCCGACGCTACGCGCGTCGGTCGAAATGCGCCAGGATCTCAAGAAAACGTGCAAAAGGACGGAGCGCGCCCCATTGGTGTGCACGGAGGAAATCTTCATCGATACGAACGCGACGCGCCCGGGCGAACCGCGTGACAGATCGCGCCTTGACCCGCATAGGCAGTCTCTTCATCCGAGACGGAAGAGAAGCCAGCTTGGTTGAGGAGCTTCGCCTGTTCGCCTGGCTCAAACAACTGGAACTCCTCGGCGCGAACGAGCACTCGGTTCATCCGAAGGAGCTGTATC
>JACZXC010000297.1 GCA_022571825.1 Myxococcales bacterium
CGCGGGCTGGCGGGGCGGGCAGGCGGGCTCTGCCCGCCGATAACCCGCCAAACGAGCCATGAGCGGACGCCCCCCTCGCCGCAGCCAAACGCAATTCCGCATCGGGGCCAACGCGCGCTGACTCGCGCCGACTGGCGTCGATCAACTCCGCGTGAGCAGGAGGCAACCCGCCAGGGGCCCTCCGCCCGCCGCCGCCACCGCCACCCGCGGCTCGCCCGGTACCTGGCGTTCGCCGCCCTCGCCCCAGAGCTGAAGGCAGCTCTCGTGGAGCAGTCCATAACCGTGCAGGCGCCCGCCCGAGAGCTGGCCACCGCCGGTGTTGACGGGAATTTCGCCGTCCAGGGCGATGCGCTTGCCTCCCTCGACAAAGGGACCGCTCTCGCCCTTGCCGCAGAACCCCAGCGCCTCCAGCCAGGACAGGGTGATGAAGCTGAATCCGTCGTAGAGGTTGGCGAGGTCGACGTCGGCGGGGCGCAGGTCCGTGCGCTCCCACAACATCGCCCCGGCGTCGCGCGCCGCCATGGTGGTGAGATCATCGAACTGGTCCCAGGAGGGTCGGCCGCGCAGGGCCGAGCCCACCGCCTCCACTCCGAGAGGGGGCCGGCGCAGATCGCGCGCGGCTTCGCGACGCGAGACGATCAGAGCCGTACCGCCGTCGACGGGAACGTCACAGTCGAACAGGCAGAAGGGGGTCGTGATCATGCGCGCCGCGAAGTAGTCGTCGAGGGTCAGCGGATCGCGGTAGACCGCCCGGGGATTCCCCGCCGCGTTCTTGCGCGCGTTGAGCGCGATCTGCGCCATCTGTTCCCGGGTGGTTCCGTATTCGTGGAAGTGGCGCTGGGCGAAGAGCGCGATCCAGTTGGCGGCGGAGTAGGCGCGAAACGGCAGCGAATACTCCATCATGCCGCTGGCCCGGAAGCCGCCGGCTCCATCCCCGCTGCCGACGCCGATTCCCGCTCTTCCCCCCTTGCCCTGGGCCGTCGCCTCCCAGACCGAGCGGAAGCAGAGCACGTGGGTCGCGAGGCCGCAGGCCACCGCCAGGCAGGCGTTGATCACCGAGCCCAGCTGCCCGGGAAGCTCCAGGCCGCCGGTGAACCAGTTCAGCTCGAGGCGCAGGGCGTCGTGCACCTCGGTGACACCCGCCCCGGTGAATCCCGGATTCCCCGACATGGTTCCCGGATAGGTGGCGAGGCCGTCGATGTCGCGGCGCGTGAGTCCGGCGTCTTCGATCGCGGCGATACAGGCGTCCAGGGTCAGTTCCAGCGGATCCCGGTTCAGACGCCGCCCGATCGCCGACTGACCGATTCCCGTAATCACCGCGCGGCGCTCGAGAACCTCCATCAGTCCACGGCCGGCTCGAAGAGGGGAATATGCACGTCGTCGTGTTGCTCGAAGACGACGCGGACGGGCATCCCGATGGTCACCTGCTCGGCCGGGCAATTCACGATGTTGGTCGTGAGTCGGATGCTCGGATCTTCCTCGATCTCGACGATGGCGATGCAGTAGGGATGATCGGAAGCGGGGACCCAGGGCTGGTGGTTGAGTGTAAAGGTGGCGACGGTCGCGCGGCCGGAAACTTCCACGGGAGACACGTCCTTGCCGAGGCACCCGGGACAGATCGGCGTCGGGGGGTGGATGTAGGTCTTGCAGGTTCGACAGCGCAGCAGGCGAAGCTTCCCGTCGGCGCCGCCCCGCCAGAAATGCTGGTTCAGCGACGTCAGCTTGGGAAGCACGCGAAACGGCTTCTCGCCCATGCCCGAATTTCCTCGGAACGCAGGCTACCAGAAAATTCGGACACGCCGCTGGCCTTGGAGAAGCTTTGTGGCCTACCATCCGCCGCCGTGGGTCTGCCCGTGAGCGAGAATCTCCCCTACGGCAAGGGCATCTTCCGACGGCGTTTCCGGTTGCGGGGGGAGCCCGGCCGGGTGATCGCCGACATGGAGGACGATTTCCATCGTTTCCACGTCGAGCTCGACCACGACGGCGAACGGGTGACTGAGATCCGAGGCGAGGCGCACCGCTACCCCTGGACCGAGTGCCCCGGCGCCACGGTTCCGCTGCGCGAGCTGATCGGCATGCCGCTTTCGCTGCGACCCACCGCGGCAGCGGAGCACACCAACCCGCGAGTGAATTGCACCCACCTTTTCGACCTGGCCAGCCTGGCGGTGACCCATGCGGCCCGGGGTGGCGATCGACGCCAGTACGACATCGCGATTCCCGACCGGGATGAGGGGCGCACCCGCGCAACCCTGCATCGCGACGGCGAGCCGCTGTTCACGTGGGACGTCTCCGGAACCAAGATCGAGGGACCGCCGCCCACCACCGGCATCGAGCTACGCGGGTCCCAGTTCATCCGCTGGGCCGAATCCGAGTTCGATCTGGACCTGGCCGAGGCGGCCATCGCCCTGCGCCGCGCCACCTTCATTGCCATGGGGCGCGCGCGCAACCTGGACGAGGCGCCCAGTGCCAGCGTCTACATGAGCCTGGCCAAGGGAAGCTGCCACAGCTTCACCCCGGGCATCGCCGAACGCGCGATGCGGGTGAAGGGAACCACTCACGATTTCACCCACGCGCCCGAACGGCTGCTGGCCGACGCCCTCTGACCGCTGCGCCTCGCCTCGGGCTGTCTAGGTGCGCATGATCTGGCCGCCGTCGACGGCGAGAATCTGGCCGGTGATCCAGGTCGCCTGGTCGGATAGGAGGAACAGGCATGCGCTTACGATGTCCTCCACCTCGCCCATCCGCGAGATCGGCATGGCTCCGAGGATCTGGTCCCTGATGAAGTCCGGCACCACCTTGCGCGTGGCTTCGGTGTCCGTCGGTCCGGGTGCGATGGCGTTCACGCGAATCTTCTTGGGCCCCAGCTCCCGGGCCAGGCTGTGGGTGATGGCGTGCATGGCCAGCTTTGCGATTCCGTAGTAGCCCGCGCCCATCCACGCTGCGGCCGAAGATTGGTTGACGATCGCGCCGCCGCCGCGCTCGGCCATCGACTCGTGTACGGCTCGGGTCGCGAGCAGACAGCCCGTCTGGTTCACGGCCATGAACTTGTTGTAGTAGTCCATCGGAACCGTGAGCAACGAGTGCAGTTCCATGTTGCCGTAGATGGCGGCGTTGTTGACCAGCAGGTCCACGCCGCCGAACTCGTCCTTCACCGCCTGGCCCATCGCCCGGGTCGATTCCTCGGAAGAGACGTCGGTGCGCACGAAGATCGCCTTGCCACCATCGGCTGTGATCTCACGGGCGACCCGCTCGCCCTGTTCGGCGGCGATCTCGGCGATCACGATCGAAGCCCCCTCCTTCGCCAGCGCCTTCGCGTAGCCCTCGCCGATTCCCTGACCGCCGCCCGTGACCACGGCCACTTGGTTCTCGAAGCGCATGCCCATCTCTCCTTGGTTTGTTCGACTTCGCTCGCCTTGCTCGTCCGACTCCGCTCGGCTCTGCCTCGCTGCGCGCCCTTCGGGCTTGCGGTTCGATCTTCGCTCGGCTCGGCTACGCCACGCTGCACGCGACGCTCCGCGTCGCTTGCTGGGCTAGAGGCCGTAGAGCCTGGCGGCGTTGCCTCCGATCATCTGGCGGGCTTCCTCGATGGGCACGTCGCGGAAGTGCGTCTCGATCACCTTCTGGGAGTTCGGCCAGGTCGAGTCCGGGTGCGGGTAGTCGCTCGCCCACATCAGATTGTCGATTCCGATCTTGTGACGCTGGCTCACCCCGAAGGTGTCCTCCTCGAAAGTGAGGTACATCTGGCGTCGAAAATAGGTACTCGGAAGCTCCGGCAGCATCTTGTAGTGATCCCAGCCGTGGCTGCGCTTCATGGTATCGAGCCGCTCGAGGAAGTACGGGATCCAGCCCAGCCCGGCCTCGACCAGCACGATCCGAAGATCCGGGAAGCGCGCCAGGGTGCCCGGCACGATCCAGCCCGCCATGACCTCCGCCATGAAGATCGGCGGCAGCGACTGGAAGATTCCCTTGGCGGGCGTCGCGTCGTAGCCCATGATGTCGAGGAGAGGCTGATTGGCCGAGACGTGCTGGCTGATGGGAATGCCGGTCTCCTGGAAGCACGACCAGAGCGAGTCGTAGCGCTTGTCCGAATAGTGGGGGAGTCCCAGGTCGACGGGATAGAGCGGCACCAGAATCGCTTTGGCACCTCGCTTCGCCAGGCGCGTCACCTCCCGGACCGTCTCGTCCACGTCGGCCAGGGGCGCGATGTAGACCGGCAACAGGCGCTTCGGGTCCGCCGAGGCGAACTCGAGGGCCGCGTTGTTGTAGGCCTCGAAGCAGGCCAGGCGCGCATCCGGCGCGAGATCGTAGTAAGCCTCGCCCACCATCACGTCGGTGTAGAGAACCTCGGCGTCGACGCCGTCGATGTCCATGTCTTCCAGGCGGGCGGCGGAGTCGAACTCGCCGGGGCGACCGGCCGCGGACCAGGGCTGATCCTGGGAAGGCATCATGTTCCCGGCGCCTGG
>JACZXC010000298.1 GCA_022571825.1 Myxococcales bacterium
GTGATCCCCCTCTTGGTCGTGGTATCCCTGGGTACGCCCGATCTCGCCGGCCAGCGCCTCGCGGACGCGATCCAGGTGACGAGCCGGTTCTTCGGAGGTCCCGGCAGCGACGCATCGCTTCCCATTGTCGAGTGGCGAAGCACCTTCTCACCTGGGTTCATCTCCCTCCAATGGGCCTACGCCGTCTTCTTGTGCGGGGGCGGGGCGAGCTTCCTCCTGTCAAGAAGCCCGAGGCGCATCGCGCGTCTGCTGCTGTTTGCCGGGATGGCAATCCTGGGTGCCTGGGCAGTTCGCTTCTTCACTGGATTCGCGATCACAGCCGCGCTGGTCACAATGGCGAACCTCCGCGATGCAAAACGGCCCCGGCTTGCCCCAGGCCGGAGCTCCCGCATCGCGGTGCTTCACGCGTTCTCGACACTTTGCCTGTGCCTCGTCATGTCCGCGACGGGGATCGCCACCTGGGAATCCCGAGCGCAGTTCGAGCTGGGGCAGTCGGAGGATCATTTCTTCTCGTTGAGTCCCCGATATACCTGCCCCGGCGCAGCCGACTACATACTCGCCCACGCTCTGCCCGGACCCATCTTCAACGAGATGGGGCTGGGTGGCTACCTGATCTACCGGCTCCATCCGGGACGACAGCTCTTCATCGACGGCAGGCTCCTGGACCGATCCCTCGTGGACGACTATCGCAACGCCCTCGGTTCCCGGGAACGATGGGAAAGGCTCACGGCACGCCATCGATTCCGGACGGTCGTTCTCAGCAATCTCCTCGAACCGAGCCTTCCTCTGCGCACGTGGCTGGCGCAGGACCCCGCGTGGGAGATCGCGTACCTGGACCCGCAGGCGGTCGTCTTCGTCCGAAACGACGCGGTTCCGGAGCCCCCCGAGCGCGCGATCTACGGGCGGGGAGGCGAAGCCGCGGGGATTCCGTTCGCGGCCGCATCTCGCCTCCTGCCCCGGCGATGGATGGAGTTCGCGAGTCGCCCCCTGCTTCGGCAGGCGCCCTTTGATCTGCTGAACGTGTACTTGGGAGCGCTCTCCGAGCTGGGTCTGCACCCGGAGGTCGAGGCACTCTCGACCCGCGTCCTGAAAACCGTCCCGGATGCGGCAGGTGCCAGGGCATTTCGCGGCTACGCCCGTCTCGAGCAGGGGCGGCCCCTCGAGGCCGTCTCGGACCTTCGCCGCGCCGTCGAGGAAATGCCCAAGGGGATATTTGCCATTCTCAACTACGCGCTGGCTCTGAATCGCATCGGTCACGGCGAAGCCGCACTGCGTCAACTACAAAAGGCGGAACGATTGGATTCCTCGAGTCCCCAGGTCCAACGGGTCCAGAGGGAGCTGCGGGGGCATCGGGTCTCCCCCCGCCGGTGAGAGCGCCGAGGGTTTCAGAGACCACGCGAGTTGAATGCCCGACGGCACCCCGGACCTATTGGCACCCGCTGTGCCCCAGTAGCTGCAGCGCCTTCTCAGGCGGCGGCCTTCCTGAGCTTCCAGATATGTTCCGCTGGCCATGGGTTGCCCAAGCAAGTGGAACAAAGCTGGAATAGGTTGTGGTCTCGTGCTCCGACGTGCTCGGCCTCGGATCTTGACTGGATCGGAATGCCGAGAACCTGGTTGTAGAACTCCTCCGCCACCTTGAGGTCGCGCACCTTGATCACGACGTGTCCGAGAGACTCGATCTTCACGCGGCGCAGCTCCTTCAGGCAGTCTAACGGATCGGCGTTTTCCGCCCGGCAACAGCGCTGACTGGACCCGATCCCGCCGACGCAGTGCGCCGCCAGAAGGCACCCATGGTCAATCGACCCGAGCTGTTGGACGTCAGCTGCAGCGCCTTGTCGAGTGGCACGCGCCCGTTGATGTCCGATGGTAAGACCGAGAAGCAGAACGGCGCGTGCCGTATCCGCAAACAGCATGATGATGCAGAGATCAATGGCCGCGGCCTTCGGGCGAGGCCACGAACAAGATGAGAGCCGCGAGGACACAGCCTCCGCCCGCGAGGAAGGCGGCGGGATACCCCGCGCGCTCGGCGATCAGGCCCAGGGTCAACGCGGATACGGCGACTCCCACCTGGAAGGCGGTCTGAAATAACGCCATTACCTTTCCCCGCTCGCGAATACCCACGCCCTCGACGGCCACCGCATTCAGTGCGGGATACAGCAGTCCGTGTGACACACCGAGGATAGCCCCGAACAGCGCGAGCCCCCCCGGACGAAGCCCCGCCATGCCCGCCACCGCAAAGACGTAGGGAACGAGCGCGGCGATCGAAACGCGGCGGCGGCCCGCGCGGTCCACCATGCGGCCCAGACCGATTCGCACCGCGACCGCAGAGATGGCGTAGGCGACCAACAGGCTCCGGACCTCGGTGGCACCGAGCTCAAGTGCCCAGGGCTGATGAAAAGTGAATACGGCGCTCAATCCCGCGCCGACCAGCGCGACCACCAGGGAGAGCCGGATCTGGCTGGGCCGGCTCGCGACCTCCCACAGTCCCGGTACGGGGCCCGAGTCGGCGAGTGTCTGGCTGTCGCGCACCCGCCGCGAGAGCACCGCGCACATTGCCGCGCCGCCCGCCGCGGTGGCAAAGGCGACGGCCCAGCCGGCTCGGGCGGCGACGACTTCGACCACGGCGGGAGCGATCGCGTTCATCGACAGAAAGGTGAGTCCAAAGATCCCAATCGCCTGGCCCACGCGTTCGGGCGGTGCCTCATCGACAGCGAGCGCGCCCCCCGCGGTAAAGGCCATCGCGAACGCGACCCCCTGGAGCCCCCGCAGCAGGTACAGGAGGGGCCCGACGGCCTCCACGAAGATGAACGCCAGAGAGGCGACGCCCATGATGACTGCCCCGCCGGTGAGGAAATTGCGGCGACCGAATCGATCGACGGCGGCGCCGACGGCGGGCATCGAGATCACGACGGCGACACCGTAGACGGCCATGATCCGGCCGATCACGGCGGGCCCCGCGCCGAGCTCGGTGACCAGGAACTTCGGCAGCATGAAGAAGCTCGAGAAGGCGTACCCGAACCCCGCCTGGGCGATCAGCAGGGCCGTGAAGCCCGGAGTGAGAAGGCGTCCGGGCGGTCTGGGCGCCAACTCGATGGCGGGTGCGGGCATGCCTCGCTCCTTCCCGCGAGGATCTTCCGTCGAGACCCTCTCCCGCGTCAACATGGATCGTCCCCCGTGTGAGATAATGACCAAGATGGGGGACGATCCCTCGGCTCCGGAGGAGATCCCATGAAGTTCGGACTTTTTTTCGCAAACGCCGGACCCTTTGCCGTTCCGGAGACCTTCGAGGCTCTGGTACGAACCGCCGACGAAGTCGGGATCGAATCGATCTGGGCCGTGGAGCATGTCGTCGTTCCCGTCGGCTACGAGTCTCAGTACCCCTACAGCAAGGACGGCCGCATGCCCGGCCCGGAGAACTCGCCGATCGCAGACCCGCTGATCGCGCTCTCCTACGCCGCCGCCCTCACCCAGAACCTGCGCCTGGCGACCGGAGTCATCATTCTTCCCCAGCGCCACCCGACCTACGTGGCGAAGGAGGTTGCGACGCTCGATCTGCTCTCGCGCGGTCGGGCGATTCTCGGCGTGGGAATCGGATGGCTCCGGGAGGAATTCGATGTGCTCGGCGTGCCCTTCCGCGAACGAGCTGCTCGCACCGAGGAGTCGGTGCGAGCGATTCGCTCGCTCTGGAGCGACGCGGCCGAGGGCTTCGATGGTGATTTCTACCGCTGGAAGCCGGTGGAATCCAATCCCAAGCCGATCCAGAAGCCGGGAGTTCCAATCGTCGTGGGCGGCCACGTCGAAGGGGCCGCCCGCCGGGCCGCGCGGGTCGGCGACGGCTTCTTCCCGGCCCTCGGCGGACTCGCAAAGATTCCGGGGCTGATCCAGGCGATGAGCGACGAGTGCGGAAAGGTCGGGCGCGATCCGGCGGAGATCGAAGTGACCGCGGCCGAAGCACAGGTCGAGCCCGACCTGGTGCGCCGCTACCAGGAGATCGGTGTCTCGCGGCTGGTGATGCCGCCGCCGGCATTCGATCCCGAAGGCATCAAGCGAACCCTCTCCGAGTTCGCAGAAAAGGTGATCGCGAAGACGTAGCCCGCAGGACTTTCCCTGAGTACACCCCGTTCAGTTGCGAGGACCGTCCCCGAGGAGGCGGCGGGCCATGATGACGCGTTGGATCTGACCCGTGCCCTCTACGATGTCCATGGCCTTCACATCCCGGAAGAGCTTCTCGATCAGGTGATCGCCCCGGGCGCCCACGTCCCCCAGGATTTCCATGCCGAGGGACGCGGCCTCCAGGGCCACCGCCGGTGCGACGGCCTTGGACATGGAGGCCTCCAGGACGTTGGGGCGCTCCCGGTCCGCGAGCCAGGCGGCGCGCCAGCACAGCAGGCGCGCAACACGAAGTCGCCGCCGGATTCGCTCCAGACGATCGCGCACCCGAGGATCGT
>JACZXC010000299.1 GCA_022571825.1 Myxococcales bacterium
CCCGGCGGGGACCGGGATCTGCTCCGGATCGAGGAGCTCAACGACTTCGCCTTTCAGTTGAGCCGACACCCGGGCCGGCGGGTCGACGCGGAGCTCTCTCCCGGAACGCAGCCGGGAACAACCCGGGTGACCTACCGCGTGGCCGAGAACAGACCGTGGATGGCCTACGCCCAGTACGCCAATACCGGTAGCGATGCGACCACCCAGAATCGCCAGAGCTTCGGATTCACTCACAACCAGCTCCTGGGCCGCGACGATATTCTGCGCTTCAACTACATCACCGGTGATTTCGATGAAGTCCACGGTCTGTCCGCGTCCTACGACGCCCCGTTCACCCAAAGGGCGCCGAATTGGCGGGGCCGCATCTTCGGGGGGGCCAGTCGATTCGACGCCGCGGAAGTCGGCTTCGCACAGGCGGGCTTTCGGGGAAGCCAGTGGTCCGCCGGCGGACAGATCGCCTACACCGCGTTCCAGAAGCGCGAGCTCTTCCTGGATCTCCAGGGGGGCGTCCGTTGGCAGACCGTCGAAGTCGAGAATCAGGCGCTCGGATCCAAGGGCCGCTCGGATTTCCTGCTGCCCCGAATCGGTCTGGAGGCCCGGCGAAACACGAAAACCTCGGCCCTCCGCGCCGGCCTGATCCTGGAAGCCAACTTCGGCGCACTGGCGGACACCGCCGTCGGGATCGACCTCGACATCCTCGGCCGAAACGATGCCGATGAGGACTTCGTCCTGCTTCAGTGGGACGGGTTCGGCTCCTTCTACCTCGAGCCGATTCTGAACCGCACCGCCTGGCGCGACCCGAGCACCCCCGAGAGCTCTACCCTGGCCCACGAGATCGCCCTCAGCTTCAAAGGGCAGTGGGCCTTCGACTACCGGCTGGTCCCGAACTTCCAACAGGTGGCCGGCGGTCTCACCACGGTTCGGGGCTATCCGCAGTCGGCCGCCGCCGGCGACACCGTCGCCGTCGTCTCGGCCGAGTACCGCTTCCACCTGCCGCGGCTCCTCCCGGTCCAGCCCGTCCGCCACGGAACGCTCCCGGTCTCGCCACAAGATCCCCTCACCGGACTCCGCGGGTTCCGCGTCGCCCCCCCGCATGTCTGGGGACGTCCCGACTGGGATCTGATCTTTCGGGTCTTCGTCGATGGCGCCATCGTGCATGCCAGCGACGCCTTCGGGTTCGAGCCCAACGAGACCCTGGTGGGCGCCGGGGGCGGCGTCGAGCTTCAGATTCTGCGCAACCTGAGCCTCCGCTTCGACGCCGGCGTCGCCCTCTCGGACCTGAGCGACGGCAGCACCCGGCGCGGCGACTCGGAGCTCTACCTCGTGGGCACCCTGCTCTACTGAAGGAGACCAGCCATTTCAATTCGAGCGGACCGGAGAGATCGGATTTGGGCTCAGACCCGAGCCACCTGCGCCGGGACATGGATCGGCCTGCTGCTGACGCTGACCGGGCTCCCGTTGGCCCACGCCGCCCCCAGCGGCGGGGAGATCGTGACCGGCACGGTCACGATTGTTCAGGAGGACACCCTCACCGAGATTACCGCCAGCGATGGGGCGATAATCAAGTGGACGGAGACCTTCGATATCCACCGCGACGAGACCGTCCGGTTCATCCAGCCGACCGACACCGCCCGGGTCCTGAACCGGGTATTCGGCCCCCAGACCCGGATCGACGGCAGCCTTCTCGCCAACGGCCAGGTCTATATCGTGAATCCCAGCGGCATCTTCTTCGGCGGCAACGCCTTCGTCGACGTGGGCCGCCTGGTCGCCGCGGCCGGGACACTGAACGACTCGGACTTTGCCGCGACGATCGACGCCTTCACCAATCTGACCGGGGCCGTGGAGAACCACGGCACCATTCAAGCCAGCGGGGTGAACCTGCTGGGTCGTACCGTCGCGAACCGCGGCGCGGTGATCACCCCGGACGGCATGAACGCGATGATCGCGATGGTCGCGGGCCGGCACGTGATGTTGACCTCGATGGACGGACACATTCGGGTCGTGATCAGCGGCAGCATCGACGATCCGGGCACCTGGGGCGTCGAGAACACCGGGCTGCTCGACGCCGGCCAGGGCGAGATCGTGCTGATGGCCGGCGACGTCTACTCGCTGGCGGCCAACCACACGGGAATCTCCCGGGGGAGTCTCGTGCAAATCGCCGGCGGCGCCGAAGGCCGGGTGGCGGTGGCGGGAACCGTCGACCTCTCCAGTCCCGACGCAATCCCCGCCACCCTGGAGGTGAGCGGCGGCTCGGTGACGATCGGCGACCTGTCGATCGAAGTTTCCGGAGCGATGGCCACCGGCCAGATCGAGTTCCGGGCGGACGACAACTTTTCGATGGACGAGAGCGGCACCTTCGCGACGAACGGAGCCGATCTCGCGATCTCCGCCGGGAGCGGCATCGTCGTCGGCTCCATCACAACGAACGGAGCCGATCTCGCGATCTCCGCCGGGAGCGGCATCGTCGTCGGCTCCATCGACACGTCCGGGGGCGAGGGAAGCGACGCGGGAGACATCGCCCTATCCATTCTGGAGACCGGCGACATCGACGTGAAGGGCAACCTCGAGGCGATCGGCGGGAGCATCGACGACGGAACCAACGGCGGGGACGGCGGAAACATCACGATCACAACGATTCCCGACATCGAGACAACGAGTTCCGGTTCGATCGCGGTCGCCGGACGCATCGACAGCTCGGGCGGTGCAGGCGCCACCGGGGGCGATGGAGGCTCCATCCTCCTGAGCGCGGCGGGTCAGCCTGCCGTCCCTCCCAAGATCGATTCCGACGACCCGTCGAACTTGCTCGCAGAGGGGATCCCCGCGGTCCCGGTGTCGGTGGAAGTAGAGGGAGATCTCTTGGCGGCGGGTGGAGACAGCCTCGAGTCCGAATTGGGAGGACACGGCGGCGCCATCGAGATCACCGCGCTTGTCGGCTCGATCGCCGTCGCCGGACGCATCGACAGCTCGGGCGGTGCGGGCGCCACCGGGGGCGATGGGGGCTCCATCCGCCTCCGCGCGATGGGGCAAGTTGCCATCCCTCTGAAAATGGATTCCGGCGACCCGCCGAGTGTGCTCGCAGAGGGGATCCCCGCGGTCCCGGCGTCGGTGGAGGTGGAGGGAGATCTCTTGGCGACGGGCGGAGACAGCCGCGAGGCCGACTTGGGCGGAAACGGTGGTGACATCGAAATCGTGGCGGATATCGGCTCGCTGAGGGTGGGCTCCGCAGCGGCGCCGTCGAAGCTAGACGCGGCGGGCGGCCTGGGGACCCTCGGCACCGGAACCGCCGGCTTGATCGGGCTCATCGCCAGCGGTCGGGCCGGGGCCCCGGATGCGGACCCCGACGACGGGATCGACACCGCGATTCCGGCAGTCTCCGGCAACGTGACGCTGTTCATCGCCGACACCTCGAGCCGGCTGGACGTCACCGGGGATGGCCGCGAGAACAGCACCTTGGCGGTCACAACCGACGGCGACGCCTTCATCGACGTGACAACCTCGACGGGCGAGATTGCCTTCGAGCAGATCGAAGTCACCCAGACTCGCGCCGCCGCCGATATCAAAGTGACCCTGGCGGAGGCCGAATTCCTCACCGCGACGGGAACCCCCGGCGACGAGAATGAGCCCGCCACCAGCACCGTCACCGTCGCCGCCGGAGGGGGCATTGCGGTTGCCTACCACCTGAGCGACTCGAGTGGGGACCGGCCCGCCCTCCTCGAGATCGGAGATGCGACGCCGGACGGGGACACGGAGTTCTCGAACCGGGACGACATTCGAATCCCGGCGGGCTCGATCCACGTCACCAGCGAGAACGCCGTGCTGACGCTCCGAGCCGACTCCGACGCGGACGGCGTCGGCGCAATCCTGAGCCCCGAACTCGGAACTCACATCACCACCCCCGGCGACCTGGTCCTCGAGAGCACGACCCTCGGACCGCTTCGAATCGACGGCGGGGGCCCGGTCGACAGCTCGCTCACGGTAGTGGTCGCCGGGTCGGTGGACATCGATCTCGTCAACCCGGTCTTCTCGACGATCGCCGTCACCCAGGGTGACGCCAGCGCCGACGTCGCCATCACCCAGGCCGGTGACCCAGTGATCACCATTACCGGCGGAGACGCCACGAGCACCCTCACAAGAGTCAACACGACCGGGAACGGCATCGACTTCGTCTACCTCCTGCGCGACCCCAGCGACCCCGATCTCGTGATCCCGACAGGAAGCGTCTCTCTCGGTGGCAACGCGATCCTCGCCTCCAGCGGCGACGTCATCCTGGGATCCGGAGACTCAGCGAATGCGTCGATCCAGACGTTCGGCGGAAAGCTCACCCTGATCGCCGACTTCGACGTGGACGGCTTCGGTTCGATCCGAGACGAGGGTCAGGGCGTGGCGGCGATCCAGAACCTCGGTCTGGAACCGATGGCGCTGGCGCTGGGTGCGGGGG
>JACZXC010000300.1 GCA_022571825.1 Myxococcales bacterium
AGGAGCTGAGCATCGAGGCCGGGGTCAGCTCCGAAGCGATGTGTGCCCGGCTCCAGAGTCTGGACGCGCTGCGCGCCAAGGGTTTCGTGATGACGGCCGAGGGCGTGCGCCTGGTGCAGGGGGTGGGGCAACGCATCGAGCTGAAGGAGGTCGAGAGCCCGCCGCCCCAGTCGCTGATGGGTCGCGTGGTGGTGATTCAACGGAGCCAGCCGTGAAGACCGGCGGGACCTGGGGGATCGCGATGGGGGCGACCGGGGGACTGGTCCTCTCGATCGTCCTCGCCAGGGGCGAAGCCCTGGCCGACCCCGAGGCACCGACCCTGCGCTTCTCCCTCGACGGAACCGTGGTCGGGTCGCTGGATCGGGCCACTCTCGAGGCCCGCTGCGCCACCCGGCGGGTCGAGGTGGACGATCCCTACTACGGGCGTCGCAAGGTGTTTCTGGCCTGCCCGCTGCGCACGGTTCTGACTCTGGGCTTCGGCGAGGTGGTCTCGACCTACGCGGACCGGAACTTCTTCCTGCGCGCCCGCGACGGCTACGTCAAGCCCGCAGCGGGGTCACGCCTACTCGAAGACGGCGGCTTCCTCGCCTTCGCCGATGCCGAGCGCGCTCGCGGCGACGATCCCGGCTGGGAGCCGATCGACCGGCGTCAGGTCGATCCCGGCCCGTTCTATCTGGTCTGGAGCGGACCGCAGCAACACGCCGTCCACCGCTATCCCTGGCCCTACCAGCTGGTGAGCATCGAGGTCGCCCGCTTCGAGACCGAGTATCCGAACACGCTGCCCCGGGGCGCGCCGGCGGACTCCTCTGCTTGGGAGGGTTTCGCCATCTTCCGATCCGAGTGCATCGCCTGCCATGCGGTGAACGGCGAGGGCGGAAGCATCGGCCCCGACCTCAACATTCCCCAGAGCATCGTCGAGTACCGGCCGGCGGATCAGATCAAGGCTTTCGTCCGGAATCCGCGCACGTTCCGCTACACCAGCATGCCGGCGCACCTGCATCTCTCGAATCAACAGCTGGATGCCCTGGTCGCCTATTTCGAGGCCATGAAAACTCGCAAGCGCGACCCGGGAGAAGGCAACTAGTTTCGCGGGTCATCTTTCGCGACGAGGGTGGCGTAGACCATCGGAATCCAGAACGAGTAGTAGAGCTGGTTCGGAAGCGCGCGCAGCAGCCAGCCCACGTCGAGTCCGCCGGTGTGGATGAGCAGGTCCGAAGTCGCCCAGAGTCCGTAATAGACCGCCACGTAGACCAGAATCCTGCGCAGCGGACGCGACACCACCCGGCCGCGAAGAAAAAGCGCCAACGCCAGGAAGCTTCCCTCGTAGATCAGCCAGAGCCGCTGACCGCTGGCGTCCGGTTGCAGCTGCGAGAGGCCCGCGCTGACCGCGACCGCGAAGAGCGGAACCAGGAGGGTCCAGAGCGCGGACTTCCCGACGACGGATCCGAACCGGCGGTCGGCGCGCGTGAGGAAGAAAACCAGGAAGAAGACCCGGAAGTCGCCCAGCAATACGAAGGCGATCATGATCGCCGAGCTGGCCCGGCTTCCCAGCTCGAGCCAGAGGATCAGGGGCCCGGTGCAGAAGGGGTCGGCGAGGGTCTCGATGCAGAACACCAGGGCGTAGACGCGCAGGAATCGAGCCTCGGGGGAGTGGCCGGCCGCGACGCGTACACGCTTCGATGCGAGCAGGTACCCGAGGAAGAGCGCGGGTACCACGATCAGGGCATAGAAGCCCTGAAGACCGCTCCGATAGAAGGCCTGCCAGCTCTCGAATTCCATGACGGCGCCGCCGAAGCTTACCGGCACTCACCTGACCCAGCCGGGCCTCGCGCTCGCTGATCGCTCGCGTTCGGGCCCCGGCACTTCGCTCGCCTTCGGCTCGCTGCGCGGAGGCCGACTCTCGAGTCGGCCTCCTAACCGCGCGGACCTCCCCAGGTCGCCGGCCGAGCGCACGGCCATCGCGATTCCGAGCCCGACCCAGAGTGCGGCGATCACAACCATCGGAACCGCGGGCTCTCCCAGAGGCGGGGTGGATCGCATCGGCTCGACCGCGAGCCGAATCAGGCCGAATCCTCCCAGGACCACGGGAATGACCCACCGGTCGGGCAGCCTCGAGACCATCCCGTGAAGGATGACGAGTCCCCCGATCTCATAGAGGGGCGTCGGTTCGCCGTTTTCCCCATGACAGCACCCCGCCGCGAGACAGCCGAGCCGCGCAACCGCGAACGCGAGCGGCAGGCTGGCGAAGGCGGCGGGTCGCGGTGAGAGCAGTAGAAGGCCCAGCGGAACGAAGAGCACACAGAAACCCCGAGTGGGGTCGAGGAGTACCTGAGGGTGCGCCGCTACGGCCGACGAGTGAAGCAACACCCAGCCCAGGTGTGCGAAGACCGCGCCGAGCGCGAGAGCCGCGACGAATCGGAAGGGCTCGGGCGCCGGCCAACCCGATCGACCAGACCGGCTGTAGAGGGCGAGTGCCGTCCAGAACGCTCCAAAGAGTGCCAGTGGCTGGAGGAGATGCCCGGTCACAACCAGGCCAGCGCGGCACTCGCGGACGCCCGGGGCTGGGTTCTTCGGACAAGAGCCGTCTGAAAGGCATGGAGCACGGACCAGAAGAGGTAGAGCGTCGCCGAGGCGATATAGAAGTGAATCGCCGGAAGGCACGCGTAGAGCATCGCGTTCGCGCCGAGCGGGAGTCCGTGCAACCAGAATAGACGCCGGCGCAGACGCGTCGCCCGGAGTGCCGGCAACGCGCTCGCGCGGTCGAGGAAAAAGAAGATCCACGAGATCGCGTGAACCATGAGGACCGCTGTCGCGAGGTCCGGAATCGTCGTGAGGAGGATGGGCGGCCGTGCGTCGAAATAGAGCTGCAGATAGTACGCGCCCGTCGGCGTCGCGATTGCGAGCACGCCGAGGATCCCGGTGGCAGCAAGGACGATTGCATGATGACCCGCACCGCGGGGGAGCGGCCGTAGTCGCAGCCCGTTCCGATAGGCCCGGGCGAGCGCCAGATCATTTTCGACGATGTGCCAGGCCGAGATCAGCAGCATCGGCACCAGGACGAACCAGCGGACCGTCTCGACCTGGAGAGCCCAGGTGTAGGCGCAGAGCAGCGACAGAATGCTCGCGCCAGCGAAGGCAGCCTCGAGACCCGTCAGTCGCATTCGCGAACCCGCGAACAGCCAACCGCCGAGCAAATGCCCGTACCCGATCGGCAGGACGACGAGGGTGAGCCAGGTCTCCCGCGCCGCCGCCTCGGGCACCAGCGCGTGAAGTACGGCGAGCCCGGTTGCGACGGTCGCCAGCGATCGGACCCGATGGTTCACCGACACCTCTCGGGCCGCTTCAACCCGCTGGGAACCGTCTTCCGCCACCGTGCGTCCCGCGGCGAACGGCGCGACAATCGCGGCCGCATCGCACCGCTGCCTCCGTCATGGCCCGTGGATCCGTCGTACTACCGCCTCGAAAACCTTCTCCCTTTGGTCCTTTTCGACCTCCTTCAGGCTGATCTCGACGGGGCCCCGGGAGCGGGTTTCCAAGAGCAGATGCTTCGGGCTCTTCCAACCAACCGATCGAATCGCATCCATCGGAATCCTCGTTCGCTTCCCCGTGAAGTAGAAGGCCGAGCCCCACTCGACCTCGCGATCGGAGACTAAGACCACCGGGCGCGAGCGGTGGAACAACCCCCACGCGAAGTACACCCACAAGAATGCGTGAGCGAAGGCGCCAAGAGCATAGAGCAGCCAGGGTATTCCGATTCCCGAGCCAACTCGTTCCATCCACGCCCAGAAGAGGAACCAGGCGATGAGCAGCGGCAGGCACAGGACGAAATACCACGACGCCCCTCTGATCCGCTTGCTCATGTAGAACGCCTCGAGCTCTTGGTTCATCGGCGCCTCGTTCTGGGGGATAGCCTTCGAGCTAGCAGCAGCCATCCGAGTAGCATCTGAATCGGTACCAGAACCCAGAGAAGTGGGCCGAGATTGGGAGTTGCACCCAGTGCAGTCGGTGCGCAGCTACCCACGCTCGGAATGCCAGGTGATTGATGCTGAAGCGGCGGCGGAAAGCGGAACAGCTCTAGCTGGCGCTGATTCGATCCGCCGCCCAGCGATGAGTTTTTGATTGCAATATAAATCGCGATCGCAAGGAGAAGACCTCCAAGGCCCAGACTGAAGCCAAGAGCTGCCGCGCCAATGGGGGTGAGAGCCCCTCCACTGGCGACGGCCCCCGCGACCTCCGCAGCCGGTGCTGCACCCGCGCCTACCGCTACTCCCGTATCGAAGCTGTCCGTCCCTTCCGGATCGGAAAACCAGACCGGGTTCCCAAGCGTGTACGTGTACGGGTTGATCAGCTGAAGGACGGGATCGGGCGAGAGGAAGCGGCCGACCGCGGGGTCGTATATGCGAGCGCCCAGGAGCATGAGGTCTCCG
>JACZXC010000019.1 GCA_022571825.1 Myxococcales bacterium
GGTCTCGCCCGCGACGAATCCAGCCATCAGACCTGGTTCTTCCCAGAGCGCCCCGGCCAGCGCGCCGAATCCGAAGCCGCCGACGGTCAACGCAGCGAGCACTCCCGCACTTCTCAGCGGTCCAGCGCGACGTTTGCTTCCGCGGGTTCTCCTCACAGCCCCTACATCTGCTCCGGCGCCGTGACACCGAGAAGCGCGAGCCCGTTGGCGAGGACCGTTCGGACGGCCCGGGCCAGGCCCAACCTCGCGCGGCTCAGCTCCGCTTCATTCGATACGATACGATGGTGCGTACGGTCCTGGAGGTAGGGATTCCACAGGCCCGCCAGATCGCGCAGGTAGTAGGATACGTGATGCGGCTCTCGGGCCGCCCCCGCCCGCGCCAGCACCTCGGGAAACTCCGCGACCTTCTTCAGGATCTCGATCTCCTCACGGAGCACCAGGGCCGAGGCGCCGACGCTGTTCGCGTCGGGTAGGGAGACGCCCTGTTCCAGGGCCTTGCGTTCGATCCCACAGGTGCGGGCGTGGGCGTATTGGATGTAGTAGGCCGGATTCTTCTTCCAATCCGTCTCCGTCGCCAGGTCGAGGTCGAAATCCAGATGGCCCTCGGCACGCCGCTGCACCATGAAGAAGCGAAAGACGTCGACCCCCACTCGCGAGATGAGCTCGTCCACCGTGACGTACGTCGCGCGGCGCGTGGACTGCTTCACCTGGCGACCCGCCTCGGTCAGTGTGACAAACTGGTGCATCACCAACTCGACCCGATCGGCCTCAACCCCGAGAGCACCCACGGCGGCCACGACGAATGGAAACTGATCGATGTGATCGGCTCCCTGGACATCGATCACGGTATCGAACCCGCGCTCGAACTTCTGCCGGTGATAGGCGATGTCCGGGAGCAGGTAGGTCGGCTCTCCGGTCTTTCGGACCAGTACGCGATCCCGGTCGAGGCCCAGGTCGGTGGCGCGCAACCAGACGGCGCCGTCTTTCTCGTAGACGAGTCCCTTGACGCGCAGGTCGCGGAGAGTCGCGTCGATCCGGCCGTCTTCGTACAGGCTCGTCTCGTTCGAGTAGACGTCGAACTCGATACCGAGTTCGGTCAGGGTCTTGCGGATCTCCGAAAAGATCCGCTCTTCTGCAGTCTTTCGAAACACGCCATCACCGGGTTCGTCGGCCAGACCGTCGCCGTGCTCTCGGCGAAGCGAGTCGGCGATTTCGGAGATGTACCCGCCCTGGTATCCGTCGCGGGGAAAGACCACGGGGAGACCGTCGATCTCGACCGGCCACGCTGAGTCGGCCGCGGCGAAGGCCTGGGTCGGCGGTGCCGCCGCCCGACCCAGCTGCTCGAGGTAACGCGCCCTCACGGATTCGCCCAGTACCCGCATTTGGCGTCCGCCGTCGTTGAAGTAGTACTCGCGCGTGACATCGTGCCCAGTGGCATCGAGCAGTCGCGCGATACAGTCGCCCAGTACCCCCTGACGCCCGTGGCCGAGAGTGAGTGGACCCGTCGGATTTGCCGAAACGAACTCCACCTGGACGCGTTTGCGCGCTCCGACCTTCGAGGTTCCGTAACGCTGGCCCTCCTCGAGAATTGTGCCCAGGAGATCTTGCCAGCGCGAATCTCGCAGCCAGACGTTGACGAAGCCCGGCCCGGCGATCTCGACCCGCTCGACCCAGTCACTGGCATTCCGAACTTCGGCCGCCAGCCGCTCGGCGATGGCACGCGGTGGCTGGCCGAGTCGCTTGCCCAGGACCAGGGCCGCGTTGCAAGCGAAGTCACCGTACTGCGGGCTTCGGGAAGCCTCGATTGCGAACGCGGGCGGCGCGCCGCTATCGCCCCGCTCCTCGAGAAGGCCGGCGATGGCACTGCGGAATCGCTCCTCAAGCGCCTCTTTCATGACCCGACAGAATCGCCCTCCAGCAGGATTTCGTCAAGGAATCCGGGCATTTGAGTGATCGAAGGAGGGCAGACGCACGACCACCTCTCCCGGTCGCGCCCACTCGAGATCCTCGCGAATCGCTCGTTCGATGGCGGCTGGGTCGTCCGCAAGCGCCTCTCGTTGGCGCCGCAGCGAGACAACCTCGTCCCGAAGCTCGGCGATGCCGGTCTGCTTGGCTCGCAGTTCCGCATCCAGTCGCAGCCAGCTCCGCAGGCCCGCGGCATCGTCGAAGGCGACGTACAGCAGTACGGCCCCGAGCAGAGCCGGAATCCAGAGAAATCGTCTCACACTCCCCCCCCAGGGCATAGGGTACCGATGCCCCGAAGCAGCCGCCAAAGCCGACTCACCGGCACTGAGTCAACCGCCCGGCGTTTCCGCAGCCAGCAGACGACGAACACGCGCGACGTAGGCGGGAGTTCCCCATTCCTTTGGCCCGACGTACCGCTCCACCACGAATCCGTCGCGTCCGATGAGAAACGACTCCGGAAATCGGAAGGCCTGGTATCGGGACGAGACCGCACGCGTCGGATCCAGGAGTATCGGAAACGAGATCCCCATTTCGTCGCGAAAACGAGCCACCACCGTCTCGTCCTCATCGACGGAGATTGCCAGCAATTCGAAGCCATCGGGGTGAAGAGCGCGGTATAGCCGTTCCATCGCGGGCATCTCGTCTTCGCAGGGCTTGCACCACGTGGCCCAGAAGTTGACGAGTACGACCTGTCCGCGAAGCTCAGTCAGGACAAGCGATTCACCGCTCAAACGCAGCAGCTCAAAGTCGGGAGCTGCACTTCCGCGACCGAGAAGTAACGGCGTAGAGCTTCCCGCTAGCAAAGCATAGACGGCCGCCATGGCGATGACGGCGGTGATCAGCCACGCTCCCCGGCCGAACACGGAATTCAGTCGGACTTCTTTCGAGACGTCTTCTTCTTTGCGACCTTCTTCGCGGCCGTTTTCTTGGCCGAGTCCCTCTTGAGGCGGGTTTTCCCGGAAGACCCCTTCTTCGAGGCAACCTTCTTTTTCTCCGGCTTCTTCTTCGCCTGAGTCTTCGATCCGGAAGCCTTTTTCTTGGGCGCCGTCTTCTTGGCCGGAGTCTTCTTCGGCGCGGATCTGCGACGGGCCGTCTTCTTCTCGGCCGGCTCCGCCTTGGGCCGGGCGACTTCACCGGCTTCGACCAGTTCGACGATGGAGACCGGCGCAGCGTCTCCGGTGCGAATTCCGATCTTCAGTACTCGGGTATAGCCGCCCGGACGATCTCGATAACGATCCGCGAGCTCATCGAAGACCTTTGCCGCCACCTCCCGCTGTCGAATGATTCGAAGCGCTCGGCGGCGCGCGTGAAGCGTACCCCGCTTCCCGAGCGTGATCATGCGCTCGGCGATGCGACGCACCTCCCTGGCCTTTGCATCCGTGGTCTGGATGCGCTCGTGTTCGAGGAGAGACGTCACCATGTTCCGGTACAGCGCTAACCGGTGAGCGCTCGTCCTCCCGAGCTTTCGCGAACGTACGCGATGGCGCATGGCTACGCCTCACGCTCCTGTCTTCGTTCGATCTCCTTCCGATCCGGGAAACTCTCCAGAGCCATCCCGAGCTCGAGCGACATCGACGCCAGCACATTCTTGATCTCGTTGAGAGACTTACGCCCGAAGTTCTTGGTCTTCAGCATCTCGCCTTCGCTCCGCTGAACCAGCTCACCGATGTACCGGATGTTCGCGTTCTGAAGGCAGTTCGCGGATCGCACGGAAAGCTCGAGCTCATCGACGGACTTGAAGAGGTTCGGATTGACCACTTCCGGCTCTTCGGCCAGCAGCATCGGGGTCTCGATGGGTTCCTCGAAGTTGATAAAAATGGCGAGCTGCTCCTTGAGAATCTTTGCGGCGTAGCCGAGGGCGTCGACGGGCGCCACGGTACCGTCCGTCCAGATTTCGAGGTTCAAGCGGTCGAAGTCCGTCGAACGGCCGACCCGCGCGGGGGTGACCGTATAGTTGACCTTCTGAACCGGAGAGAAGATGGAATCGATCGGAATTGTCCCGATCGGCATCTCGTCGGTCTTGTTTCTCTCGGCCGGGATGTAGCCTTTGCCGGTGCCCACGGTCACCTGAAATTCCACGTCCGCCTCTTCCGACAGGGTGGCGATCTTATGATCCCGATTGAGAATCTCGATCGACGAATCGCCTGAGTCCAGGTCGCCGGCGGAAAGGACTCCCTCGCCTTTCTTGTGGATCATCAGCAACTTTGGCCCCTCGCCGTGGATGCGCAGCCGCACCTCCTTGAGGTTCAGGACGATTTCGCTCATGTCCTCCATGACACCGTGTATGGTCGAGAACTCGTGAAGAACCCCTTCGATTCGAACCGACGTGATCGCGGCGCCCTGGAGCGACGAGAGAAGCACGCGACGCAACGCGTTTCCCAGCGTGGTCCCGAAGCCGCGCTCAAAGGGCTCGCAGGTGAATCGTCCGTAGACAGCCGACGACACATCGTCGTCGGCTTCCAGTTGCCTGGGGCGAATGAGCTGGCGCCAGTTGTTCGCGATGATTTCTTGCTGCATGGGGTCCCCCGTTCGACTCCCGCGGATGGTTACCGCGAATAGAGCTCGACGATGAGCTGCTCCTGAATCGGCATGGTGACGTCTTCGCGGGAAGGCATCGCCTTGACTGTCCCCCGGAAGGCGTCCTTGTCGGTCTCCAGCCACTGCGGGACGCTGCGGCCCTCGAGTGTCTCCAGAGCCCCGGCGATCCGTGCGATCTTGCGTGACTTCTCGGCGATCGAGACCACGGCGCCCTCGCGGACGACGATCGACGGAATCGTCGCCGATCGACCGTTGATGAGGATGTGGCCGTGACGCACGAGCTGCCGCGCCTCAGCTCGAGAAGTCGAGAAGCCCATGCGGAAGACGACGTTGTCGAGTCGGCGTTCCAGCAGGATTAGCAGGTTCTCGCCCGCGCGCCCCTTCATCCGACTAGCGCGGTCCATCGTACGCGCAAACTGCTTCTCCAGGAGCCCGTACATCCGTTTGACCTTCTGTTTCTCGCGGAGCTGGACACAGTATTCAGAAAAGCGCGCGCGGCCCTGGCCGTGTTGACCGGGCGGGTAGGCGCGGCGCTCGATACCGCATTTCGGACTGAAACACCGGTCGCCCTTCAGGAAGAGTTTTGTTCCCTCCCGACGACACAGACGGCAAACCGCTTCAGAATACCTCGCCATCGCGTCCCTCCCCCTCCTCTAGACCCGTCGCCGCTTGGGCGGGCGGCAGCCGTTGTGAGGGATGGGCGTCACATCTCGGATCAACGTGATCTTGATGCCAGACGCCTGAATCGCTCGGACCGCCGATTCCCGTCCCGAGCCCGGACCCTTGACGTAGACCGATACCTGTCGAACACCGTGTTCCATCGCCTTCTTGGAAGCCTCCTCGGCAGCCACCTGCGCGGCGAAGGGCGTGGACTTCCGAGATCCCTTGAAACCCTGGCCCCCCGCCGTCGCCCAGCAAAGCGTGTTGCCCGCGACGTCGGTGATCGTAATCATCGTGTTATTGAACGTCGAGTGCACGTGAGCGATACCCGACTGGACGTTCTTCTTGACCTTCTTTCGGCTGCCCTTCTTCATCGCCTTGCCTCTTACTTCTTCATTGCCGGCTTCTTCTTGCCGGCAACCGTCTTGCGCGGCCCCTTCCGGGTGCGCGCGTTCGTGTGGGTCCGTTGGCCGCGCACAGGTAAGCCGCGCCGATGCCGCAGCCCGCGGTAGCAGCCAATATCCATGAGCATCTTGATGTTCTCCTGGACCTGACGGCGGAGATCTCCCTCGACGCGGTAGTCGCGCTCGATGATTTCGCGAAGTCGCACGACCTCCCCGTCGGCGAGACGGTCTGTCGGAGTATCACCATCGATCTCCGCCTTCTCGCAGATAGCCCGCGCGGAACTTCGCCCGATTCCGTAGAGGTAGCTGAGCGAGATCTCGATCCGCTTGTTGCGAGGCAGGTCGATTCCCGCGATTCGCGCCATCCGATCAGTCCTCCTGAGTCGTTCCCGCGGCCAGGGCTCTAGCCCTGGCGTTGCTTGTGTTTCGGATTCTCACAGATCACTCGCACGACTCCGCGTCGACGGATGATCCGGCACTTATCACACATCTTGCGGACTGATGATCGAACTTTCATACCACGGAACCTCCCGCCGCAATCTCTAGTGAGAACCGTCGATCCAGGTAAGCGCCTCGGGCTCGTCCTCGGTGATCAAGATCGTGTGCTCGAAATGTGCCGACAACGAGCCATCGGCCGTCACCGCGGTCCATTCGTCGTCGAGCATCCGCACGTCGGGTCGTCCCATGTCGACCATCGGCTCGATGGCGAATACCATTCCGGGCATCAGCCGCGGGCCCCGGCCGGCCGGCCCGTAGTTGGGAATCCACGGCGGCTCGTGCAGCTTCTCGCCAACGCCGTGCCCCGCGAACACGCGGACAACCGAGAAGCCCTCGCTCTCCACTCGATTCTGGATCGCGTGACCAATATCCGATAGGCGGTGTCCCGGGACCATCTGTTCGATACCGCACAGCAAGGCATCCCGGGTCACATCGATGAGTTTCTGGGTCTCGGGGTCGACCTCGCCCACTGGTACCGTCACCGCCGAATCGCCGTGGAACCCGCCGACAGAAACACCGAAATCGAGCCCCACGATGTCGCCCTCCTCGAGCTCTCGGGGCCCGGGGATGCCATGGACGATCTCGTCATTGACGGAAACACAGAGCACAGCCGGGTACTTGGGCAGGCCGTGTGGATCATAGTCTTTGAACGACGAGACCACGCCGCGCTGGGAAATCGCCTTCTCGGCGTACTCGTCCAACTCCCGGGTCGTGATCCCCGGCGCCGCCAGCTCGCGCAGCTCCAGCAGGATCTCTCCGACGTGACGGCAGGCCTCGCGCATCAGTTCGATCTCGCGACGCGTCTTGATCGGGATGCGTTCGCCGTAGGCCATTACGCGCCCAGCGCCTCCCCGATCCGCTTTTCGACCTCGTCGATCGTCCCCATGCCGTCCACTTCCGCCAACACGTCGCGCGCCCGATAATACTCTACCAGCGGCTCCGTCTGCTCCCGGTAGACGCGCAGGCGCCTGCGAATCGTCGCCTCGTTGTCGTCACTCCGGCTTTCGATCTCCGCCCGATTGAGAAGTCGCGCGATCACCGCCGGCTCATCGGCAACCAAGACAACGCAGCGATCGAGCTTCGAACCCAGACTTTCGAGCATTTCGTCGAGAGCCCTGGCTTGATCGACGGTTCGAGGAAATCCGTCGAGGATGAACCCGACGCGCGTGTCCTCTCGGGAAAGGCGTTCCCGGGCTACCCCGATGACGATCTCGTCGGACACGAGATCGCCGCGATCCATGACGCTCTGGGCTCGCAATCCGATCTCCGTCTGGGCGGCGACGGCCTCGCGAAGCATGTCGCCCGTCGAGATCTGCGGGATCCGGTGCTTCTTGACCAGGCGCTCGGCCTGGGTGCCCTTGCCAGCGCCGGGCGGCCCGAGCAGCAGCAGTCGGCACGCCGTCATCGCCCGAGCCTCCCGCGGATTCGGGTGCCCCGGACGAATCCCTCGTACTGCCGCGACACCAGATGGGCCTCGATCTGCCCAATGGTGTCAAGTCCCACCCCCACGACGATTAGAATCGCCGTACCCCCCAAGTAGAAGGGGACGCCGAATCGCACCGAGAGAATGGTGGGCAGTACGCAGACCGCGGACATGTAGAGACCCCCGACCAACGTGATCCGCGTGAGAATCCAGTCGATATGCTCCGCGGTCCGCTTGCCCGGCCGGATCCCGGGAATGTAGGCGCCCGACTGCTTGATGTTGTCCGCCACATCCAACGGGTTGATCATGATCGCCGTGTAGAAGTAACAGAAGAATACGATGAATCCGGCGTAGATGAGCTGGTAGAGGGGGCTGGCCGGGTTCAGGTAGGTATCGATGAACGTCTGGATCGCGGGGGAATCCGTGAACTGTCCAATGGTCAGCGGAAACATGAGCAGAGACGACGCGAAGATCGCCGGTATCACGCCCGCGGTATTGACGCGAAGCGGGAAGTAGCTCATTCCACCCTGCATGACCTTTCGGCCCACAACGCGCCGCGCGTGCTGGATCGGGATCCGGCGCTGGCCTCGTTCGACGAGCACCACGAAGAAGATGAGGCCAATTGCCAGAAACCCGATGAACAGGGTCTGGAGGATGCTGAACTGGTCGGTCCGGATCAGCCGGAAGAGCTGCGCGAGTGCGGAGGGAATGCTGATGATGATGCTCGCGAAGATTATCATCGAGATCCCATTGCCGATGCCGCGTTCGGTGATCTGCTCGCCGAGCCACATGATGAATGCCGTCCCAGACGTCAGCGTGATCATGCACATGAGCTTGAAGCTCAGGCCGGGGGTCATGACGGCGCCCTCGCCGAATTGGTCGGACTCGAGAGCCACCGAGATCAAGAATCCCTGGAACATCGCCAAGCCGATGGTGGCGTACCGCGTGTATTGATTGATCTTTTTCTGGCCCGCAGCCCCTTCCTTCTTCAGCTCCTCGAGCTTCGGAATCACGACCGTCAGCAGCTGGAAGATGATCGACGCACTGATGTAGGGCATGATGCCGAGCGAGAAGATCGAAAGCTGCTCGAGGGCTCCCCCCGAGAACAGACTGAAGAGGCCGAAGACGGTTCCGGACATCCGCTCGAAGAAACTCCGAACCACTTCGGGGTCGATTCCGGGGGTCACGATGAACGCCCCGATGCGATAAACCGCGAGCATCGCGAACGTGAAGAGGATCCGCTGCCGGAGCTCCGTGATCCTCGCGATGTTCTGGACACCACCGAGCATCAGACGAGTTCCACGCTCCCGCCGGCTTCTTCGATCTTGCGCCGGGCCGTCGCACTCACACGGTGGACCCGGACCACCAGTTTGTTGGGCGCATCACCCTCCCCGAGGAGCTTGACCCTCCCGATTCGGCGGGGAACCAGCCCACGACCGGCCAGCAATTCGGGGTCAACGCTGGCACCCTCCCCAAACACCGCAAGAGCCCCGACATTGACGATCTGATAGGTGACCCTGAACAGATTGTGAAATCCCCGCTTCGGCAGACGCCTTGCCAGGGGCATCTGACCGCCCTCGAAGTGGAAGGGCGTCTCGCGCCCCGCCGAACGCTTTCCCTGCCCCTTTTCGCCGCGACCCGCCGTCTTATTCCAGCCGGAACCGGGGCCTCGACCCACGCGCTTCGGCTTGCGGCGAGATCCGGGGCGGGGCTGGAGTCGATCCAGCATGGGTCAGTCCTCCACGACCACGAGGTGCGACACTTTCTGGATCATGCCCCGGATCGCCGGGGTGTCGGCGACCTCGACCGTCTGGTTCAGCCGCCGGAGGCCCAGACCGCGCAGGGTCGCGCGCTGCCGGCGGTTGAAGCCAATTGCACTTCGCACCCATCGAACCCGGATGTGGGAAGCCTGGCTCATGCGCGCCCCAGCTCTCGCAGCCGGTCCGCTGGATTGCGCAGCCTCTCCAGGGCCATCATGGCCGCGCGCACCACGTTATGCGGATTGCTGGTGCCGAGATTCTTCGTGAGTACGTCGCGCACGCCCGCGGCCTCGAGCACAGCCCTGACCGGACCGCCCGCGATCACACCAGTCCCGGGAGACGCGGGGCGCAGCAGCACCCGCGCCGCGCCGAAACGGCCGATGATGTCGTGGGGAAGGGTACCCTCCATGAGCGGGACCCGGATCAGTGCCTTCCGCGCCCGTTCCACGCCCTTTCGGATCGCTTCGGGCACCTCGAGGGCCTTTCCGTAGCCCGCGCCCACAACCCCGTCGCCGTCGCCGACCACGATCAGTGCACTGAAGGCGAACCGGCGTCCGCCCTTTACCACCTTCGCAACGCGATTGATATGGACGACGCGGTCCGTCAGCTCGAAGTCGTTCGGATTCAAATGATGGGTTCCCATGGTCCGTCCTAGAAGCGAAGGCCCGCCTCGCGGGCCGCCTCCGCGAGCGCCTTCACGCGGCCGTGATAAAGAAATCCGTTTCGGTGAAAGACGACCCGATCGATCTTCTTCTCCTTGGCGAGCTCGGCAATGGCTTTGCCGACGAGGCATGCAGCTTCAGTATTTCCCGTCGACGTAACTTCTCCCATCACCTTCCGAGAGCGGGTCGAGACAGATCCGATCGTCCGGCCCGTTGTCGCATCCACGAGCTGAGCGTAGGTATGCTTCGCGCTACGGAACACGACGAGGCGAGCATGGGGGCTCCTCGAGAGCCGCCACGCCACCCGGGAGCGACGGGCATTCCGTCGCTTCTCCTTCTCGCTTCCGTACTTGCGCTTCACAGTTGCCTCAGCCGCCAGCGGTGACTCCGGACTTCCCGACCTTCCGCCGCACGTGCTCATTCAGGTATCGGATGCCCTTACCCTTGTAGGGCTCCGGGGGCCGAATGGCGCGAATATCGGCGGCGAACTGACCCACCTGTTGCCGGTCGATTCCCTCGACCCGAACCATTGTGTTCCGATCGACCGAGACCTGGATCCCTTCGGGAATCGAAAGAACCACCGTGTGAGAGAAACCCAGCTGAAGATTGAGCTGCTTTCCATCCGATTCCGCTCGATAGCCGACCCCTTGGATCTCCAGCTGTTTCACGAAGGGCGTGGTGACGCCCCGCATCATGTTGGCGATCAACGCGCGCGTCAGACCGTGCAGAGCGCGACTCTCGTGCCGGTCGTCCGACCGCTGGACCTTCACCTGGCCATCGGCGATCTCAATACGGATTCCGGACGGAACGCGCTGAGACAACACGCCCTTCGGTCCCTCGACGCGAACGCCCTCGCCTTCGCGCACGACCGTTACGCCGTCGGGCATCGGTATGGGTCTCATTCCGACTCTCGACATCGCTACCAGACCTCGCAAACCACTTCGCCGCCCACGCGCGCTTCCCGGGCGGACCGATCCGAAAGGATCCCCTTGGACGTGGAGATCACCGCGGTGCCGAGACCATTTCGCACCCGCGGCACCTCGTTCTTCCCGACGTAGACTCGCCGCCCCGGCTTGCTCACGCGCCGAATCCCATCGATGAGGGCCAGGCCGTCGGCGCCGTACCGGATACCGAGCACGAGAGTCGGGTGGCCACCGCGTGACTCGACTTTGGCTTCCGAGAGAAATCCCTCCTCCTTGAGTACCCGGGCGATCGCCAGCTTCTGCCGGGACGACGGACAGGCCGTCTCGCTGTGGCGCGCTATTCCGGCATTCCGGATGCGCGTGAGCATGTCGCCGATCGGATCCGTCATCATGTCTTTATCCGCCTCGAATCAGCGCGCAAACGGCAGGCCGAGATGCGTGAGGAGTGCTTTCCCCTCCGCATCGTTCGGCGCGGAGGTACAGATCGTCACGTTCATGCCGGTGATCCGCTCGATCTTGTCGTAGTTCACCTCCGGGAAGATGATCTGTTCCCGGATGCCAAGCGAATAGTTTCCTCGACCATCAAATGCCTTGGGCGATGCCCCCTTGAAGTCGCGTACGCGCGGGAGGGAAACGTTGACGAGCCGATCGAAGAATTCCCACATTCGCACGCCCCGAAGTGTGACCTTGCAGCCGATCGGCTGCCCCGCCCTCAGTTTGAAGTTTGCGACGGACTTTCGCGCTCGCCGGATCACCGCCTTCTGTCCCGTGACGTCGGCCAGCTCTTCGGCCGCTCGCTCGAGCAGTTTGGGGTTCTGGGTCGCCTCCCCCAATCCCACGTTGAGCACGATCTTCGTCAGTTTCGGAACCTGGTGGACATTCCGGTACGAAAACTCGCCCAGGAGCTTCGGAACAATCTCCTCGCGGTAGCGTCCGAGCAGCCGAGGGACCACCTACAGAACCTCCGGCGCCAGGGAGATGATCTTCATGAACCGGCGCGCTCTCAATTCGCGGGCCACGGGTCCGAATATGCGGGTCCCAACCGGTTCCCGCTGGGTATCGATCAGCACCGCGGCATTGTCGTCGAACCGGATGAACGACCCGTCCGGTCGCCCGATCCCCTTCTTCGTCCGAACCACGACCGCCCTGCGAACTTCGCCCTTCTTCACCCGCGCATTGGGAGCCGCGTCCTTGACGGACACCACGATCACGTCTCCGATCGATGCGTAGCGGCGCCCCGAGCCACCCAGCACCCGAATGCAGGCGACCTTTCGCGCGCCGGAGTTGTCGGCGACATGGAGTACCGATTCTTGTTGAATCATCTCTCCACTAGGCCTCAGCCACCTTGACGAGGGTGGATTGGACCTTCCAGCGCTTCAATTTCGAAATCGGGCGATGCTCGATGATCTGCACCCGATCCCCGATGCTGCAGGTGTTGGACTCGTCGTGGGCCATGAATTTCGAATACCGTCGTATGTACTTCTTGTATCGGGGGTCTTGAACCAGCCGTTCCACGCGAACGACGACGGTTTTGTCCATCTTGTTGCTGACCACCAGTCCAACCAGGGTTCGCTGCCTGCCTCGTTGATTCACTTTACGGCCCCACGCCGCTCGTGCAGCAGAGTCGCCACGCGAGCGATGTCGCGGCGAAGCAGCTTGAGCTTCGCCGTGTTCTCGAGTTGACCGGTCGACCTCTTGACCTGCGCGTTGAACAACTCGTGGCGCAGATCACCGGATTTCGCGGTGAGTTCATCGATGGAAAGATCTGCGAGTTCGCGGGCCCTCACGAGAGGGCCTCTCGCGCCACGAACTGGGTCGACAAGGGAAGCTTGTGCGAGGCGAGCCTCAGGGCCGAGCGGGCGACTTCGCTCGTGATCCCCTCCATCTCGTAGAGGATTCGGCCGGGTCTCACGACGACGACCCACTCCTCCGGACTGCCCTTGCCCTTGCCCATCCGCGTCTCCGCCGGCTTCCTCGTAACTGGTTTATCGGGAAAGATGCGAATCCAGACCTTGCCGCCGCGCTTGACGTGCCGAGTCAAGGCGATCCGTGCGGCCTCGATCTGACGCGCTGTGAGCCGGCCACACTCCGTCGCCTGCAGGCCGTAATCGCCGAACGCGAGGGAACTTCCGCGATGAGCCTTTCCCCGCATGCGGCCCTTGTGCTGCTTGCGATGCTTGACCTTCTTGGGCTGGAGCATTCCCTACCTCGCCTGCTCCTCACCGACCCGCTGGGAGAGGGCCCCCCTGTGTATGTCCTTGTCGGCAACGTCGCCCTTGAATATCCAGCACTTCACCCCGATCAAGCCATAGGTGGTCTTTGCCTCTGCAAAACCGTAGTCGATTTCGGCCCGAAGTGTGTGGAGCGGAACCCGCCCCTCCCGGTACCACTCACGGCGCCCCATCTCCGATCCTCCGAGCCGTCCGGCACACTGGATCCGCATTCCTCCAGCACCGAACTTCATCGTCGATGTGACGGCCTTCTTCATGGCTCGACGGAACGCGACGCGGCGCTCGAGCTGCAACGCCACGTTCTCCGCCACCAGCTGGGCGTCCAGCTCCGCCTTTCGAATTTCCTTGATGTTGATGAAGATCTCTTTGTGTTCCGAGAGATTCGACAGCTCGGTTCGCAGCGTCTCCACCTCGGCGCCCCGCTTCCCGATCAAGATGCCCGGTCGAGCCGTATGGATATTCACGACGATCTTGTCTCCGGTCCGATCGATCACCACCTTGGAAATTCCAGCGTGGAAGAGCTTCTTCTTGATGAACCGGCGGATTCCCAGGTCTTCGTGGAGTTGCTCCGCGTACTTGCGCTCGGCGAACCAGTTGGACTGCCATCCGTAGAGAGTGCCTATCCGGAATCCATAGGGATGTACCTTCTGTCCCAACACTTCCTCCGATCAGTGCTCGGCGAGGACGACTTCGACGTGGCTCGTCCTGCGCTGAATCCAAGCTGCGCGGCCCTGCGCCCGCGGGCGAATCCGCCACGTGCTGGGCCCTTCGTCGACGCAGATCTTGGCCACGACCAGGTTGTCGACGTCGATCCCCGCATGATCGCGGTTGTTCTTCTCCCCGGCGTTCGCCAGGGCCGACCGCACCAGCTTCGCCAGCGGCTTCGCGAAACGCTTCGGAGAGAAGTCGAGGATCGTGAGCGCGTCCTCGATGCCCTTGCCCCGGATTGCATCGGCCACGAGCCGGGCCTTCCGGGCGCTTACGCGATAGTTCACCAGACGCGCTTTGGCTTCCATTTCACCTCGTCTTCACTCGTCGGGTGGCCGCGTGCCCGGTGAACTTTCGCGTGGGCGAAAACTCGCCCAGGCGATGCCCCACCATATTTTCAGTGATGAAAACGGGAACGAACAGCTTCCCATTGTGGACGTGAAACGTCATCCCCACGAACTCGGGCGTGATCATCGAGCGCCGCGACCAGGTACGAATGACCTGCTTGGTACCGGAACGCGTCACCTGATCCACCCTGCGCTGCAAGCTCGGGTCGACAAAGGGTCCCTTCCTCAGCGATCGAGCCATCTATTTCTTGCCCCGCCGCTTGACGATATACTTGTTGGAACGCGAGTTCTTCCGGGTCTTGTGCCCCTTGGTGGGCGTCCCCCAGGGCGTACAGGGATGGCGGCCACCCGCCGACTTGCCCTCGCCTCCTCCCATGGGATGGTCGACCGGATTCATGGCAACCCCACGGACAATGGAGCGGCGGCCGCGCCAACGCCTGCGCCCGGCCTTGCCGATCGTCGAGTTCTCGTGCTCGGTGTTTCCGACTTGCCCCACGGTCGCCATGCAAGCGATGTGAATCATGCGATGCTCGCCGCTGGGCATCCGGAGCGTGGCGTATCGGCCCTCCCGGGCCATGACCTGGGCGCCGACTCCCGCCGCCCGAACCAGCTGCGCACCCTTTCCCGCCTTCATCTCGATGGCGTGCACGACCGTTCCCAGGGGAACTTGGGCCAGGGGAAGTGCGTTGCCCGGTTGGACTTCCGCCGCCGGGCCAGACATGACCTCACTGCCCACGCGGAGCCCCTCGGGCGCGATGATGTAGCGCTTCTCGCCGTCGCGGTAATGCAGGAGAGCGATATTTGCCGACCGGTTCGGATCGTATTCGATCGACACCACCTTCGCGGGGATTCCAATCTTCTCGCGGCGGAAGTCGATTCGCCGATACCGGCGCTTGTGGCCCCCGCCGCGCTGCCAGATCGTGATCCGCCCCTGTCCGTTGCGACCTCCCGACTTGTTGACGCGCCCCTCCATCAGGGCGCGCTCGGGACGAGAACGGGTCAGCTCTCCGAAATCGGAGACGCTCATTCCACGCCGTCCCGGTGACGTCGGTTTGTAGTTCTTGACGGCCATTGCGCCTACACTCCCTCGAAGAATTCGATGGACTGGCCCTCGGCGAGGCGAACCATCGCCTTCTTCCACTCCGGCTTCCGCCCCGAGGACTTGCCGACCCGTCGCATCTTTCGCGGCATGCGCATGGTTCGCACGTCGACGACAGAGACGTCGAACAACTCCTCGACAGCGCGCCTGATTTCGGGCTTGTTCGCCCTCGGGTCCACCGCCAGAGTCACCAGATTCTGATCCTCACGGCCGATGTTGCTCTTTTCGGTGACGAGGGGGCGGCGAATTACCTGATAGACCCTCATTTCGAGGCCCGATTCGATGCACCCGAACGGCCCAGCCGCTCTTCGATGGCACCGACGGCTGCCTTCGTGACCAGAAGCTTTGGGTGAAGAAGCACGTCATACACATTCAGCCCCGCCACGCGCAGTACGTTGACCCCGTCGAGGTTTCGCGCCGAGGCCTCGAGAAACGGGTCCGCCGCTTCGATCACGATCAGCACACCGGCGTCGGCGATCCCGAGACCCTGAAGCATCTCGACCACCCGCTTGGTCTTGTATCCATCGAGAGAGATCTGATCGACCACGGTGATCGAACCCTGGCGAAGCTGGTGGGAGAGGGCACTCCGCAGGGCGGCGCTCCTGACCTTCTTCGGCAGAGAATGCTCGTGAGAACGAGGCACCGGCCCGAAGGCGACGCCCCCGCCAGCCCACTGCGGCGCGCGGATGGTCCCCTGCCGAGCGCGCCCGGTTCCCTTCTGTCGCCAAGGCTTCTTACCGCCTCCGGACACCGCC
>JACZXC010000301.1 GCA_022571825.1 Myxococcales bacterium
GTCTTCTACGTCGCGCTCCTGGCCAAGGGCGGCCCGGAAGCCGCGGAGACGCTTCGCCAGCACTTCGACTTGCTCGATGAGGGTTCGCTCTTCCTGATTCCCATGGAGGACAGGAACCGTGCGCAGGTTCTGATCCGCGATCTGTTCGCGCGCATCGTTCCTTGACCGCCGCAGACCCACGACCTAGACTGCGCGCCCATCTAGGGGACCGGCGTTGGCTGCGACGCGACGCCGCAACATCGACATGAACCAGCACCCGATTCGCGAGGGACTGACGTTCGACGACGTCCTTCTCGAGCCCGGCGCCAGCGACACGCTGCCGTCCCAGGTCGACTTGCGCGCCGAATTCACCCGCGAGATCTCGCTCAACATGCCGTTGGCCTCCGCCGCCATGGACACGGTCACCGAGCACGAGACCGCAATCTGCATGGCGCAGAACGGCGGCATCGGCATCATCCACAAGAACATGGCGCCGGCCGCCCAGGCCAGCGAGGTCGACAAGGTCAAGCGCTCCGAGTCCGGAATGATCGTCGACCCCATCACCATGCGGCCCGAGCAGCGAATCTTCGAGGCCCTCGAGGTGATGGCCCGCTACCACATCTCCGGGGTTCCAGTCACCCGGGACGGCAAGGCCGTGGGCATCCTCACCAACCGCGACCTCCGCTTCGTCGGCGACACCGATCAGGAGATCTCGCGGGTCATGACCCACGACCCCCTGATCACGGTTCCGCCCGGAACCACGATGGAGCGGGCCAAGGAGCTGCTGCACGAGCATCGCATCGAGAAGCTGCTGGTGGTCGATACCGAGGGCACCCTGTGCGGACTGATCACGATCAAGGACATCGAAAAGAGCGAGCGCTTCCCGAGCGCCTCCAAGGACGATCGGGGTCGACTGCTGTGTGGCGCTGCTGTCGGCGTCGGTGACGCCGCCCTCGAGCGCACCCAGGCTCTGGTGGACGCGGGGGTCGACGTGGTCGTGGTGGACACGGCCCATGGCCATGCCCGGGGCGTGCTCGATTCCATCGGCGAGATGCGGCGAGCCTTCCCGGCGCTTCCGCTGGTGGGAGGCAACGTGGCCACCGGCGAAGGGACCGAGGCGTTGATCAAGGTCGGCGTCTCCGCCGTCAAAATCGGCGTGGGCCCGGGCTCGATCTGCACGACCCGGGTGATTGCGGGCATCGGGGTTCCCCAGTTCACCGCCGTGCTCGACAGCGCCCAGGTCGCCACACGCAGCGGAATTCCCGTGATCTCGGACGGCGGGATCAAGTTCTCCGGCGATGTGGTCAAGGCTCTGGCCGCCGGTGCCAGCACCGTGATGATCGGAGCGCTCTTCGCCGGAGCCGAGGAAGCACCGGGGGAAGTCGTCTTGTATCAGGGCCGCTCCTACAAGGTCTACCGCGGCATGGGATCCCTCGGCGCCATGCGCGAAGGGAGCGCCGACCGCTATTTCCAGTCGGAGGTCGGAGACGCGAGCGAGCTCGTGCCCGAGGGGATCGAAGGACGCATCCCCTACCGGGGCAACCTGACCAGCAATATCCACCAGCTGTTGGGCGGCCTGCGCTCGGGCATGGGCTACGTGGGTGCCGAGAACCTCGCCGACCTACGTCGCTGCGCCCGTTTCGTGCGGATTTCCGCCGCGGGACGGGATGAGAGCCACGTGCACGATGTGATCATCACCAAGGAAGCTCCCAACTACCGGATCGAGTAAAGTCCCCCCGTCCCCCGAGGAGAAATCCCGGCCTTTCTCCGGGCCGCGGCACAAGCAGGACGGCCCACGGCCCCATGCCCTCTGTCCCCCAGCCGCCCGACTCCGATCGCGATCGCATCCTGATCCTGGACTACGGCTCGCAGTTCACCCAGCTGATCGCCCGGCGCATCCGCGAGCAGAAGGTCTACTGCGAGATCCATCCGGCCGGGTTGGACGTGGAGGCGGTGCGTGCCTGGAATCCCGCGGGCATCGTGCTGTCCGGGGGGCCCGCCAGCGTGCTCGACCCCGGCGTACCCGATCTGGACCTCGCGCTGCTGGACCTGGGTCGGCCCGTGCTGGGCGTCTGTTACGGGATGCAGCTGCTGGTTCATCGCCTGGGCGGCGTCGTGGAGCGGTCGGAGGAGCGCGAGTACGGCCGGGCCCTGCTCAAGGTCGAATCCGACGATCCGCTGCTGGCGGACCTCCCCGGAGGCGTCGAGCACGTGGTCTGGATGAGTCACGGCGATCGCGTACTGCGCCTGCCACCCGGCTTCGATGTGCTCGGGACCAGCGAGAGCTCCCCCTTTGCGGCGGTACGCCATCGCGAACGACCGATCTGGGGCCTGTTGTTTCACCCGGAGGTCGCCCACACCGATGGCGGCGCCCAGATCCTGGCGAACTTCGCGCACCGGATCTGCGGCTGCGGCTCCTCGTGGACCATGGAGGCCTTCATCGACAAGACCATCCGCGACGTGCGCGAGCAGGTGGGCCGGCGTCGGGTGGTCTGCGGACTTTCCGGGGGGGTCGACTCATCGGTGGCCGCCGCGCTCGTTTACCGCGCGGTGGGCGACCAGCTACACTGCATCTTCGTCGACAACGGTCTGCTTCGGCGGGGCGAGCGCGACGAGGTGGAGCGCTCCTTTCGCGAGGGCCTGGGAATCCCCCTGGTCACGGTGTCCGCGCAAGAGCGCTTCCTGTCGGCGCTGCGGGGCGTCGAGGACCCGGAGCGAAAGCGGCGGATCATCGGACATCTGTTCATCGAAATCTTCGAGCGCGAGGCCGAGCGCCTCGGCGATGCCGACTTCCTGGTCCAGGGAACGCTCTACCCCGACGTCATCGAGAGTGTATCCGTGAAGGGACCGTCGGCGACGATCAAGACCCACCACAACGTCGGAGGACTTCCGGAGCGGATGCGCCTGCGCCTGGTGGAGCCCCTGCGGGAACTCTTCAAGGATGAGGTGCGCGAAGTGGGGCGCCGCTTGCAACTATCGGAGACGGCGATCGGGCGCCACCCCTTCCCGGGCCCGGGCCTCGCCATTCGTATTCTGGGCGAAGTGACGCCCGAGCGGCTCGAGGCCCTGCGGCAGGCGGATTCGATCGTGGCCGAGGAGATCCGCCGGGCCGGGCTCTACCAGTCCATGTGGCAGGCCTTCGCGGTTTTCCTTCCCATCCGCAGCGTGGGGGTGATGGGGGATGAGCGCACCTACGAAAACGTCATCGCCGTGCGCTGTGTCACGTCGGTCGATGCCATGACCGCGGACTGGGCTCGCTTGCCCCACGCGGTGCTCGCAGCGATTTCGAGTCGGATCATCAACGAGGTGAAGGGAATCAATCGGGTGGTGTACGACATTTCCTCGAAGCCTCCCGCCACGATCGAGTGGGAATAGCACGTGTCACCCACGCCCTTCGTCCACCTGCATCTTCACAGCCAGTACTCGCTCCTCGACGGCGCCATCAAGATCGACCCCTTGTTCGAACGCGCCCGCGCGCTGGACATGCCGGCGGTAGCTCTCACAGACCACGGCAACCTCTTCGGTGCGGTCGAGTTCTACGAGCGGGCGCATCAGGCGAAGATCAAGCCCATCATCGGTTGCGAGGTCTACGTCGCTTCGGGCTCGCGCTTCGACAAGGAGGCGCGGGAGCGGGACGACAGCGGGTTCGACGCCATCAATCACCTGGTGCTGCTGGCGATGAACGACACCGGCTACCGAAATTTGATGTACCTGGTGTCGAAGGCCTACCTGGAGGGCTTCTACTACCGCCCCCGCATCGACCTCGATCTGCTGCGCTCCCGCTCCGAGGGGTTGATCGCCACATCGGGATGTCTGTCATCGATGGTCTGCCGGGCCATCATCAACCGGCAGAGCGACACCGCCTGGCGGCTGGTGGAGGAGTTCGCGGGGATGTTTCCCGACCGGTATTACCTAGAGCTCCAGCGCCACGGCATCGGTGACCAGGACCGCGTGAACGCCGAACTCGTCAAGATGTCGGCGGACCTGGGCCTGCCCCTGCTCGCCACCAACGACGCTCACTACCTGGACCGGGGTGATCACGTGCACCACGAGGCGCTGCTGTGCATCGGCACCGCCACCAACCTCGACGATCCCAAGCGCTTTCGCTTCGACGGCGAGGGCTTCTACCTGAAGTCCGGCGACGAGATGGCGGAGCTTTTCCGGGATCATCCCTCAGCGCTGGCCCACACCCTGGAGGTCGCCGAGCGGTGCGACGTGAACCTCGGCCTCGACACCGGGGTCTACCACCTCCCCGAGTTCCAGGTTGAGAGTGGGTCGACCCGGGAGGGGGTGCTCGAGCGGCAGGCCTGGCTGGGGCTGCGTCGGCATCTGAAGCTCGCCCCCGATGAGCCGATTCCGCCCCGCTACGGGGAGTACGCCAAGCGAATGGAGCACGAGCTGGGGG